>JAIORY010000134.1 GCA_021107915.1 Bacteroidales bacterium
AAGGTAACGACCCGAATCCACAAGAGGCAACCCGAAAAGTTTTACTTGAAGAATTCACAGGTCATACTTGCCCAAATTGTCCAATGGGTTCTGCAACGGTTCACAATTTGGGAAACATTTTCGAAGATCAATTAGTTTTAATTTCGGTACATGCAGGTAATTATGCCGAGCTACAAGATAGTATTTTTACATATGATTTTAGAACACCAACAGGAAATGATTTGAAAGCTTATTTTGAACCAAGTTTTTTTCCTTCTGCTATGATAAATCGTACTGAGTATAACGGAAGCAAAATTCTTTTCATAGATAACTGTCAGAATGCTATTAACGATATTCTCGTTCAGCCTGCCGACGCAGTTATTACTATGAATAAAGATTTTAACGAAGGTACAAAAGAACTCAACCTGACAATAAACACTGAATTTTTAAACGACCTCAGCGGCACTTTTAATGTTTGTGCATACATTGTTGAAGACAGCATAATTTCACCTCAAAAAAACAATAACGCAAATATAGGACCTACTCCAACCATTCTTGATTATGTCCACATGCATGTTCTGCGTGGAGCAATAAACAGCACTTGGGGCGATGCAATTAACGAAGGTTCAGCTATCACTTCCGGTGAAGTTTATGAAAACACATGCTCAACAACACTTGGCAATTGGGTAGCAAAAAACTGCCATATTGTTGTTTTTGTAATTAATAACGAAAGCAATGAGATTATTCAGGTTGAGGAGATTGGGGTGGTTGAGTAGGTTTTGAAGAGTTAGATTGTTTTGAACAAAATGTAATTTATTTATTCTAATAATATTAGCTTCCCTCTTTATTAATTTTGAGTTCATTAGGATTTACTAATGGCAAAATTGCATTATGTAAAATTGTACCTCTAAAAGAAGAAAACAATATTCCTCTGGAGGTAGAAATAGAAATTGAATTTAATGTAGTAATAAAATCGTCAGGTAACTTAAGTTGATTTGTATCCTTACTGATAAATTCATCCAAATTTGTAACTTGAAAAATACAACTTGATTTTAATTGTCCTAATAATTCTTCTTTCTTTTCAGAAAAAATTGAAATCGAACATACTACAATTACAATTTTGTTTTTTTTACTCAGTTTATGCTCAAGATTAATATCATAATGAAAAACTGGAGCATCAGACAATTGCTTTTGAGGTACATTAATACAAGAACTTAATAGTTCTATCGATTTTATTTTAAAATCAATATTTACAGGAGTCTTTTTTGTCATGCTTCAGCATTTTGTTTTGTTAAATTTCCAATAGAGAAAATACCTGACTTGTAAATTGAAATATTATCTCTTCTTTTTATGTATTCATTTGAACATATAAATGATTCATATTGTTCAACCTTTTGGTTTAGTACAATATGAAAGTTTAAAGGTACTTGTTCCTGTTTTTTCTCTAAATCAAGTAAATTGATATCCAGAACACTTTCTAAATCAATTAATGTATCTAAAGTAAAATTATGAGTACCACTAAGCCACTTTGTAATTATAGACGGATTCTTTTTATCTAATGCCTTTAACAAATCCTTTTTCTTCCACCCTTTTACTTTTAGGGCATCATCAATTTTTGCTGCAATTAGCATTTTTCTTTCAATTTTCCTTGATACTTCAGGTGAAATTGAGCTCAATAAATCATCAATAATTTTACTGTTGTATTTTTCCGGTTTATTATTTTTCATCTTCTTCATCTTTAAATTCTATATTTCCTTGAAATTCGAGACCATCATTAATAAAATTTATTTCTTTCTCAACTATTCGTTTATATATTAGTGCAGATAATTGTCTTAATAAATTATTTTCGTCAGAAAGCTTTTTATCCTGTTGTAAAGTTCTAACAGTTTTTGGACCTCCTCCTCCTAAAATTATTATTTGTGTACCATACCTAATACAATATAAACGTAAGTTCTTTTTTGGTAAATCATACAAAGCACATAATCCATCGCCAGGAATACCTTCAAAAAGTTTAAAAAAATATTCTCTTGCACCTGCCTTATACCCTATAGTTTGTAAACGTATTAAAATATCATTTGTTTCACTTAAATATGAAATTTTATTTTCTTCTAAGAACTTATCAAATAATGTTTCTTGCTCATCATTAAGTATAATGGAATATATCGAAGCTTTATCACCACTAAATCTTTCTAATTTTACAAGTTTACATTTCATCATGTTATTTTCGAGTACAAAATTAATACTATTTTACTTAAAAGTGAAATTTATTGTTATT
>JAIORY010000282.1 GCA_021107915.1 Bacteroidales bacterium
TATGCCCTAAATTTGCACAAACCCCGATATTACCGTTTTTTAAAAGCACAGCAGTATATCTTAGTCCGGTGCTAATATTTTCAATTTTATTTATTTCGAATTTATATTTTGATAATAAAAATTCCAGAGGTTCAGTATTTTGCTTATAATCGTTCATCTATTTCTCCATTTGGCAACATATTGTCAGGATGATAAATCCCATTTTCTTCTTTATAAAAACGAATACAATTCTGCCAATTTCCATGACAATAATCTTCGATCCATTTTTTATCTAATTTGCCTTTTTCATAAAAGAATTTCATTGGGCAAACCTGATACCATTTACATTCTTTTATTTGTTCCATAATTCTAAATTTTTAATTCTAATATCCAAAATACCTTTCCATTCTGTCAAAAGCTTTATTGATGATTTCTTCAGGAACACAGAAGGAAAGCCGGATATGATTTTCGCCTGTTGGTCCAAATGCAATACCGGGAGTTGTAGAAACTTTAACTTTTTCTAACAAATCTTTACTAAATGCAAATGAATCTTTCCCATTTTCGGTAAGTATTTTTGGAAACATCAAATATGAGCCATCAGGTTTAACATATTGAAAAACAGAATTTAATTTATCCAATCTTTCACACATAAGATTTCTTGCTTTCAAATAGTGTTGTCCGAATTCTTTAACACAATCCTGACTTCCTTTTAATGCGGCTATCGCAGCATATTGTGAAGCTACCGGAGCACAAATAGCAAATGGAATATGAGCTTTTTTAACCTGAGCAAGAATTTCCTCATCAGCATAAAGATAACCGATGCGCCATCCTGTCATTGCGTAAGTTTTTGTAAAAGTATAATTTGTAATAACATTTTTTCTCATTTCAGGAATAGAAGCAATGCTAAAATGTTTTTTGTCATCAAAAATAAAATATTCATAAGCCTCATCAGTAATAATGGTGAGATTATTTTCAAGAGCTATTTTTGCCAATTCACGTAGTTCTTCTTCGGAAAAAACCGTACCGGTTGGATTGCTTGGAGTACAAAACATTATGGCTTTTGTTTTAGAAGTAATTGCTTTTTTAATAGCTTCAATATCCAAAGCAAAATTATTCTCCTCAATTAATGGTACTAAAACAGGTATTCCTGAAGCAAGCCGAACTTGGGTAATATGAGTTGAATATGTTGGCGTAGGAAGAATTACTTCATCACCGGGATCAATTGTTGCCATAACAGAAGCAGCGAGTCCTTCAATTGCTCCAATAGTTACAATTATTTGATTAATATTTGCCTCAATATTATTATCCCGTTTAAGTTTTTTTACAATTTCTTCTCTTAATTCGGGCAGCCCTTCACTTTGAGAATATCCACCGGTCAATCCTTTTTCTATCGCAGAAATAACTGCATCATTAATATGTTTTGGCGTTCCGGTTGTAGGTTTTGCCCACGACAAAAATGCAACATCATCATATTGTTTTGATAATCTTGTCATTTCGTGAATTGCGGATTTTTTTAATTGATTTACTCTGTTTGAAATATTCATATAATTTGCCTTCTGTTACTATTTGTTATTTTTCTTTTACCTCAAAAATATTTCCACTTTTATCTTTAATAAATATCAGATCTGAAAAATCTCTTTCAATTCTTATACATTTATAATTTTGGGCTTCTGATTTTTCAACAAGATTTTCCCTGTCTTTTACTGAAATACAAATATGATTAAATCCTTGTTTTAACTTTTCGTCGGTTACAAATATTTCTAAAAACAAATCATCTTTTTGCATAAAGAAAGCAGATGTATCTTTATTAATATTAAATATTTTTTGTGCTAATTCGCTTTTTAAAACGAAGTTCTTTAGTTCTTTCATCTCAAGAATATCAATATAAAATTTTTTAATTTCATCAATATCTGAAATCGTCAATGCAATATGTTCGAGCTTCATATTAAAGAATTTTAAAATTCAAATGATTTCTGCTTTCACCTTTGTTCCATTCATTTACAATAATATCAATTTTTTGTTGAATTGTTTTTACACTTTCAGAAATATCATCATCATTCATCAAAATACAAACAAAATTCTTTTTGATTCTTTTGATATTTGGTCCGTAAATTTTAGAAACTACTACTTTAACATTTTCATCTTTTAACATTTCTGTAACACCTTTAGCTTTTTTGGGGTCAGCATGAATTTCTTCATTATCTTCTTCGGTTGTATTACTGATTTTTTTTATGAACGTAGTTTCAGATGATGAAATTT
>JAIORY010000051.1 GCA_021107915.1 Bacteroidales bacterium
TGTTCCTTTTTCTTAAAAAAAATCGTAGCACGACTTTGAGTCGTACCACGATTTTCTGTTTATTTTTTGATAAGTTTGCAAAATGAAACCTGAACTATTATTACCGGCTGGAAGTGTTGAAGCCTTTTTTGCAGCTATTGAAGGCGGAGCAGATGCAGTTTACCTCGGATTGAATAATTTTAATGCTCGTGGCAGAGCTTCAAATTTCAGCCTTTCGCAGTTGGGATCATTGCTTTATCATGCAAATAAAAATAATGTTAAAATGTATTTAACTCTTAATACTGTAGTTAAAAACGAAGAGCTTCCCGAATTACTTGATATTTTGTTTGTGATTTCAAAATCAAATATTTCTGCTGTAATTATTCAGGATTGGGGAGTTTATTATCTGATAAAAAAATATTTTCCTCAGATAAAAATTCATGCAAGCACACAGATGGCTAATCATAATTCGGCAGGTGCGATGTTTTCGGAAAAGCATGGCTTTGAAAGAATCATTCTGGCAAGAGAATTACTTTTAAATGAATTGCAGGAAATAAAACAAAAAAGCAATATACAACTTGAAATTTTTGTTCATGGTGCATTGTGTTATTCCTTTTCGGGAATGTGTTTGTTTAGCAGTTATATCGGTGGTCATGGAGCTAATCGCGGGCTTTGCACCCAGCCGTGCCGTAGGTTTTATTTATCAGAAAATAAAAATGATACTATTTTTAGTTTGAAAGACCAGCAGCTACTTGAGTATATTTCTGAGCTGACAAAAATTGGAATTACATCAATAAAAGTTGAAGGCAGAATGAAATCGGCAGAATATGTTTATCGCGTTGCAAAAGCATACCGGATGATAATTGATCATCCCGAAAAAGTGGATGAGGCGGCAAATATTTTAAAAATGGATCTCAGCCGCGAGAAAACTTCATTTTTTGTTGGAAAAGATATTGGAAATGCAATCACATCGAATCCGGCAACGGGCAAGCTTCTTGGAAAAATTATCAGTACATCAAAAGATAATTTCACTTTCAATTCGGAAATTAAATTAAACATGGGAAACAGAATTCGCATTCATTCCGGCAAGGGCGAAATCAGAGGAGCAGTGAAACTGAAGAAATTTGAATCAGGGAAAAACAATAAAATTATTGTCTGGCAAACTAATCATAAAGTAGTAGTTGGCGATCTTGTTTTCCTTTCTGAACTCAGAGATAAAAAGTTTACTTTAAAACTTGAAGAAAAGACGGGCACATACATTCAAAGTATGCCGGCTTTTCAAAGATCTAAAATTCTTAAACAGCTAAAATTCACCAACAATAAAGGAAATCAAGAGAATTTCGTTAGAATTGACAGCATTAAATGGCTTAACAAAATTTGGATTAAAAATATTGATAATGTAATTTTAAATCTTCCAAAACGAGAGTGGAGTGAATTAAAAACTGACAGCCCTTTTATTCAAAAGAACTCAAGGAAATTTATCATAGAATTACCCAAATTTATTCCTGAAAATAGTCTTGAGTTTTACAAAGATTTATGTTTAAAGTTTGCTTCAAACAACCTAAAAACTTTTATGATTAGTCATATTTCACAAAAAGAAATCTTGCCAAAAAACACCAGAATTTTAACAAACGAAAATGTTTATATTTTTAATGATGCTGCAATAGCATTTTTACAAAGTGAGAATATCAATTCTTATGTTTATCCTCTTGAAAACGAAATCACAAATCTTTACAAATCAAATGACAGAAATGGAATAGTTCCGCTTTATTTTCATCCACAACTGTTTTTGTCAAGAGTTCCGGTAAAAACCGGTGAAGATTTTATTATTGATGACAGAGATGAAAAATTTCAAAAAAATGTAAGAGACGGATTAACTGTAATTGTTCCTGAAGCCGCCATTTCGCTACTTCAATACAAAAAAGAATTACAAAAAAACGGATTTCATAAATGGCTTATTGATTTGAGTTCCGTTAAACCATCAAAAAATATTTATAATACAATTATGAAAAGGTTTATGAATTCGGAACAAATACAGCCCTCAACTACTTTTAATTTTAAGAAGGGTTTGAAGTAAATAAAAAAGCCGTGGTACGATTCAAAATCGTGCTACGGCTTTTTTATGAATGATTGATTGTAATTGACTGTTGATGAGAAAAATGAAAGAACAGTTAAAAATAACAAAAAGTATAAAGTCCGCTTAAGCGGACTCTGTATTGTTTTTTAAACATTTTAAATCACCACAATAAATCTTTTT
>JAIORY010000327.1 GCA_021107915.1 Bacteroidales bacterium
TAAATAAAATAAACGGAAAGATAATAAAAAGATTGTAACTATTGATACAAGCCTTCTATGCTAAATTTACAACAACTGTATTGATAATCCTACAGTAACACCAAAATCTGTATTAAAACCTAAATTCAATAAATAATTTCTTCAAAAAGACTTGCATTATGAACATATGTTCATTATCTTTGCAGCCAAATAATAATTTATTAATCATTATAAAAAAAGGAGGTAATTATGCCAAGAGGTGATAAAACAGGACCGGAAGGATTTGGTCCAATGACAGGAAGACAAATGGGATATTGCGCAGGTTATGATCGTCCCGGGTTTGACAATTCTTCAAGAGGTTTCGGGCGTGGTCGAGGATTTGGAAGAGGATTTGGAGGAGGAATGGGAAATCGTTATGGTCGTGGTAACAGATTTTATTCTGAAGAAACAATCCCAAATGTTTCAGAGAAAACATTGCTCGAAAACGAAGTTAGAATTTTGAAAGAGCAATTACAGTCGATGGAAAAGCAACTTTCTGAACTCAAAAAGAATGATTAGGAATAGTAAAACAGGCTGAAAAAATGCCTGTTTTATTTTTTATTAAAAACAAATTATTTATTAGTTCGTTAAATTAACTGACAATAAAAGAAAGGAGATAATATGAATAATAATGGAAGAAACAGAAATTCTGGAAGCGGAAGAGGTTTAGGACGTGGAGGCGGTCGTGGACAAAATAACGGTGGCGCTTTTGGCACAGGAGGTTTTTGTGTTTGTGCAAAATGTGGTGCAAAAGTTCCTCATCAACAAGGTGTAAAATGTACAACGCTAAAATGTCCCGAATGCGGAAAAACAATGATTAGAGAAGAATTACTTAACAAAAATAAATAACAATTTTAATGATTCGTTATTTTAACATTCTTTGAATAAAAAATTAATGAATTAAAAATTTAATCTGACAAAAAAAAATGAAAAAACTATTTGCCGTACCAACAATTCACGAAAAATTATGTGCACATTTCGGGCATTGCGAAAAATTTGCAATTGTAGAAACCAATGATCAAAACATTATTAAAATTGATTATCATGCACCTCCTATACATGAACCCGGATCATATCCAAAATTTCTATCTGATAAAGGAGTAAGCACAATTATTTCGGGAGGAATGGGAATGAAAGCTCAGGATCTTTTTGCCCAAAATAATATTGAAGTTTTTATGGGAATAGACTCTGAAGATCCTAAAGTTTTAGTTGAGAAATATTTAGATAATCAACTTAAAAGTGGTAAAAATCTTTGTGATCATTAAGTTAGAAATTTCTTCATCTTGAGTTTTTTAACAGTGTAATCAACTAAGAATATGTTAACTAAAAGAAACATAAACAGATGAAACCTATTTTCCTTATATTTTTTTATATGCCTTATATGGTTCAATTTTTAAACAGATGAAAATAGCAATTGCAAGTGGAAAAGGCGGTACCGGAAAAACTACATTGGCAACAAACCTTGCTACTTATCTCGCAGAGACACAAAAAGTTGTTTTGAGTGATCTTGATGTAGAAGAACCCAATTCCGGTTTATTTATTAAAGGAAATTTAATCCATAAAGAGGATAAATATAAAATGATTCCCGAATGGATTGAAGACAAATGTACTTTATGCGGGATATGTCAAAAAGTGTGTAATTTCCATGCGGTGATACAATTAGGACCTCAAATTTTGGTGTTTCCCGAATTATGCCATAGTTGTTATGCGTGTTCGGAATTATGTCCGACGGATGCTTTACCTATGATACCAAAGAAAATGGGTGTATTAAAACATTTTCAAATTGATAATTTATCATTCATTGAAAGCAGACTCGATATTGGTGAAGAACAAGCTGTTCCATTAATTTCGCAAACTCAGAAATATATTGATGAACATTTTTCGGAAGATACTATAAAATTATTTGATTCACCTCCCGGAACATCTTGTCCGGTTATTGAGGCTACTAAAGATGCTGATTTTATAATTCTAATTACAGAACCAACTCCTTTTGGATTACACGATATGAAACTCGCAGTTGATACAATGAGAGAACTGAAAAAAGATTTTGCTGTTGTTGTAAATCGTTTTGGCATAGGCAATGATGATGTATTGGATTATTGTGAAAAAGAAAATATTCCGATTCTTGCTAAAATTCTTAATGACCGTAATGTTGCAGAATTATATTCACGAGGTGAATTAGTTTATCAAAAGATACCGGAAGTAAAA
>JAIORY010000023.1 GCA_021107915.1 Bacteroidales bacterium
TGGTGCTATTCTTATATTTAAAAGCTATTCTATATTTTACGCAGTCTCTAAAGAACGCGATTCGTTTATCGACATAAAAAATAAAAAGGAATTAAAGAACGCATAAAACACAACTCCTGCCTGTGTTTCGAGCATTGACTCAACGAGAAGATTTATTGAAAATATTATCAAAAATAATAAATACAAAAAATGCTTATGCCTGAAAGTATAATATGCAGGTAAAACCAATGATAAAGAAAGTATTAAAAATCCAATTATCCCAAGAGTAACAAATGTTTGAAGATATTGGTTATGAGCATTTGATCTTGCTATTAAAGCCTTCTTAATATTATTTTCCTTGTATTTATCAACCAAACAATCTTTAACATCTCCGGTACCAACTCCAATCAGGAAATTTTCATTAATTATTTCCACAGAATTCTGCCATATTAAAATCCTACTCGCTGATCCATCAGAATCATCATTTTCTATTTTTTCGATATTTTCAACCACTTGCTTAGCTGCAACAATCCTGTATAACGAACAAGGAAAAATATTGAATGAAGCATAAAATAATCCAAAAATAATAACAACAAGAAATAATCCTGCTACAAGCTGCTTTTCAACAATAATAACATGTGCAACGGTAATAAAAAACAAAATAAATAAACCCAGTATTCCTGCTTTTGAACTTAACATTATCACAAAAAGACTGAAATAAATAATTAATAACATTAATAAGAAAGTGCTTTTTCTATTCTGTTTAGTAAACCTTTTTTTTAGAAGAATACTAATAATTATTGCTATTGCAAAATTCAAATACATTGCAAAATAGCTTGGATGATGAAAAAAGGAAAGTTTGCTGTAATAAAACTCGCTGAATTGATGATTATCGCAAAATATAATATATGCATCAACAAGCGAAACCGCAGTACCAATGAAACATCCGATAATAAATGCTACTAATATTTTTTCAAAATTATTTTTAGTAAAAACTTGTTTATTTATAGTTGAAAAAATAATCGGGAAAATTATCAGCGAAAGCTTAACTTCCAAATCAAATACGGCATATTTTACATTTGATGAATATAATATCCCGATAAGGTAAAGAACATATAATAATGCGAATGAGAGAAGATAGAGTCGGTTGTGCCCGTCAGTCAATCGTTTGAATTTTTTCCTGAAATCAAACTCAAGTATCCAAACCAAAACAAGTAATCCTATTATAAATGGAATTGCAGGGCGGTACGTTGGAATAAAAAATGCCAGAAGTACAAATAAAAAATAATTTATTTTTTCAAATAATTTCATCTAAATTGTTTTCTAAAAACTCAATAATTCTTTCAGGATGTTTACTGTCAGTATCTAAATTAATAACTTGCATCGATACTTTATATGCAAGCGGGATTTTATCAATTTCAATATCCCACAATTTAAAATTTTTCTCAACCGGATGAATTGGCGAGCAAAACCAATTGTCCAATTGAATTTTTTCGTTTTGAGCTACTTCTTCAAATATGGTTCTGCTTTTTACAAAGATAGGATATTTAAGAAACGAATGATCTTTATGCAAAAATTCCTTTACATGATATTTGTTATTTTCTTTCAGAAAATCTGTAAATATTTTTGCATTTTCTTTTCGCTTTTTCAAAACCTGTGGCAATTTGTCAAGACTTTTTAATCCTTTACGAATCTGCGTTTTACTGATGTCTTTAAAATAATCATCAGGCATATCAGCACTTATAATTTCTTTATCTTCCGAAGAACCGACAACTAAATTATTTTTACTCAACCAGCGATAAAGTTTTCTTAAACCCCAATAAGTTGAGGAATTAATAAAATATTTATGAGCAAATAATAATCCCGACAATAACAAGACTTCCTTTTTTGAGGGCTTTATAAGTTCTGAATTTACACTAATCAATTCAGGAATTAGTGCATTATTATTTACAATTGAAAAACCGCCTACTCCGGTCGAAAATGGTTTATTCCACTGAGTTGAGAAAAATGCAGCATCACAATACGTACCATTTGGCTTGTCTTTATATGTGCCACCAAAACCGTGAGTGCAATCTTCGATAGTCCAAAGATTTTTTTCTTTTGCAAAAGCAATTATCTCCTCAACTTCTGATGACAATCCAAATGTATTTTGACTAATAATAACTTTGGTTTTTTCGGTAACAGCGTCTTTTATTTTAGATAATGTAGTATTTAAAGTTTCCTTATCAATGTCAACATAAA
>JAIORY010000419.1 GCA_021107915.1 Bacteroidales bacterium
TCAGTAACTTCATCATCACTTGATTTTCCTGCTTCAGGTTCAGGTTGTCCTTGTGGCTCTTGTCCCTGTCCTTGTTGTTCCTGAGTAGCTTTATACATTTCTTCACTTGCTGTTTGCCACATTTTATTTAAATTTTCCATGGCAGGTTCAATTTTAGAAAGGTCTTTGGTTTTATGAGCTTCTTTAAGTTCATTCAAAGCTTTTTCTATCGGCTCTTTTTTGTCAGCAGGAAGTTTATCACCGTATTCTTTAAGTTGTTTTTCGGTTTGAAAGATTAATGCATCAGCACTATTGAGTTTATCAATTTCTTCTTTTTGTTTTTTATCAGCGTCAGCATTTCTTTCAGCTTCTTCTTTCATTTTCGCAATTTCATCATCAGATAATCCTGATGAAGCTTCGATTCTGATATTTTGCGTTTTTTCGGTTGCTTTATCTTTAGCCGAAACATTTAATATACCATTTGAATCGATATCAAAAGTTACCTCAATCTGTGGAATACCTCTTGGTGCAGGTGGAATTCCATCAAGATGGAAACGACCTAAACTTTTATTTTGGTTAGCCATTGGTCTTTCACCCTGAAGTATATGAATTTCTACTGAAGATTGATTATCGGCAGCAGTAGAAAATGTTTCAGATTTCTTAGTAGGAATAGTTGTGTTTGCGTCAATCAAACGAGTCATAACACTACCAAGAGTTTCAATACCAAGTGAAAGAGGAGTTACATCAAGTAACAAAACATCTTTTACTTCACCGGTTAAAACACCACCCTGAATAGCAGCACCAACAGCAACAACTTCATCAGGATTTACTCCTTTAGAAGGTTCTTTTCCAAAAAATTCTTTAACTACTTTTTGTATTGCAGGTATTCTGGTTGAACCACCAACAAGGATAACATCATCAATATCTGAAGCAGAAATTCCGGCATCTTTGAGAGCAATCTTACATGGATTTATTGTATCTTGAACAAGTGAATCGGTAAGTTGATCGAATTTTGCGCGAGAAAGTTTTCTTACAAGATGTTTTGGAATACCGTCAACAGGCATAATATAAGGCAAGTTGATTTCGGTTTCGGAAGAACTTGAAAGTTCAATTTTCGCTTTTTCAGCAGCTTCTTTTAAACGCTGAAGTGCCATAGGATCTTTACGAAGATCAATATTTTCATTTTTCTTGAATTCTTCTGCGAGCCAGTCAATAATTATATGATCGAAATCATCACCGCCAAGGTGAGTATTTCCATTTGTTGATTTTACTTCAAAAACACCATCGCCCAATTCAAGGATTGAAATATCAAAAGTACCTCCACCGAGATCAAAAACAGCGATTTTTACATCTGAAGCTTTTTTGTCAAGTCCATAAGCCAAAGCAGCAGCAGTTGGCTCGTTAATAATTCTTTTTACAGTTAATCCGGCAATTTCACCGGCTTCTTTAGTAGCTTGACGCTGTGAGTCGCTAAAATATGCAGGTACAGTAATTACAGCTTCTGTAACTGTTTGTCCGAGATAATCCTCAGCAGTTTTCTTCATTTTCTGAAGCACCATTGCTGATATCTCCTGTGGAGTATATTTTCTATCACCTATTTTTACACGAGGTGTGTTATTTTCTCCTTTTATAACCTTATAAGGAACTCTATTAATTTCTTTTTGTGTTTGATCATAAGTTTCACCCATAAATCTTTTTATTGAGTAAACTGTATTTATAGGATTTGTAATAGCCTGTCTTTTTGCAGGATCGCCAATTTTACGTTCGCCATTTTCAGTAAATCCAACTATTGAAGGAGTAGTTCTGTGTCCTTCGCTGTTTGGAATAACAACAGGTTCGTTACCTTCCATTACAGATACACATGAATTTGTAGTTCCAAGGTCAATTCCAATAATTTTTCCCATTACTTATATTTTTTTTGTTTAATAATTTTTTTTCTATTTATTTTCATTTCAAAGCTTTTCAATGATTATGCCATCTTTTTTTTATTGGTGAGAAATTATAGCCTTAGCATTTTTTTATATAGCCTATTGCTTTGCTATCAGTAATATACAGAATTAAACAAGAATAAAAGATCGTTTTTATTATCAATAATAACAATTATTATATTATTAAATAACTGTCAAAAAATTATGACAAAACGACAGGGAGGGTGTTTTGGGTTTTGGGTTTTGGGCTGAACGAAGTGAAGTCCCGTACCGACAAAGGAGGTCGGGATTTCAGGTTTTGGGTTT
>JAIORY010000276.1 GCA_021107915.1 Bacteroidales bacterium
TTAAGTAAGAAAACAAAAAGAGTTTATTTTGTAAGTTTAGCATTTACAATTACTTTTATTCGTATATTGCACTTCACGAATTAGAAAAATAAACTCAAGCTTATTATCATGAAATTTAAAAATCTGATCCTCACTATTTTCTTTGGATTTTCACTATTCAGTTCCGGTTTCAGTCAAAACTTAGAATGGGAATGGAGTGCACAAAATACCCAGAAAGATGCTTCAGCCTGGTCATATATATTAGACATTGATTATCAAAATAATATTTATACAGGGACTCAATATGGGGATTCAATTTTTTTTGGAGACACATTATTTGCCCATACAGGATATTATGATTGGGCAAATTGGGCAATAGCAAAATATGATAATCAGGGAAATTTTCTAAATGCTTTTGATATTACCTCTATCCCCAATAATAATATTTATGAGGTTGTACTTGCAACGGATAAAGATATGAATATGTATATTGCATGTGAATTTCAGCAATTGGCTTACCTGCTGGATTCTACAATTTATCATGGCAATGTCCCTTTACCTGGTGCTCCTGAGATTTTTCTCGCTAAAATTACCCCTTCTCTTAAAATTGAGTGGATACGGATTATCAGTAGCCCTACACAGGATAATTGCTGTGGACTTGCAATTTCTTCTGATAATTTTATTTACATGCCTACCAAGCACTATGGCAATGGAACATCCATTCATACCGTAAATTACTTTGATCAGGATTCCGCAGTTTATGAATATACAATATGTTCATTATTAAAAATAGATTTAGATGGCAACTTAGTCTGGAGAAAGGAATTATTTTCAAATAGACCGGGTATTACAATAAAGGATATGAATATTGATAATTCAAATAATATTACATTGAATGGTTATTTACGCGACAACCTATATTATTCAGATGATACGATATTTCATCCGCACATGGGAGAAAATATGTATCGGTCATTTATATTAGAAATTGATACTTCCGGGGAATTAATTTCAGGCATAATTCCTGACTGGTATATGGCACTTGCTGAGACCAAAAGGGATGATTTTGGGAATTTCTATTTCGCAGGATTTGTTTGGGATACCGTCTATTTTGGATCGGATACGCTGACCAAGCATGAAGATTCAACCGTTAATATTCTTGCAAAACTGAATTCTGACTATGAACCAGTTTGGCATCAAACTACTAAAGCCAAATCAGCACAAGGATCATATTATTTTCACATTGATTTGCTTCAAGATACATTGTTTTTTGCCGGACGTTGCAGGAGCATATTTACTATCTTCGATACTGTTTTTAATGTTGGTCCTTCTTATGAAGGTTTTATTGGTCAGGTTACTCCAAATGGCGAACTGGAAAAGTTCACTATCACAAATTCAGGGGAATTCGAAACTCGTGGTATTAAGCTGGATAATTGCAATAATTTAATGGTATCGGGAAGATTCAAAGGAAACCTATACCTTGGTCAGGATACCCTTGGTTCATACTCTTTTGGCGTATTTGATGGGATCATAAGCAAAATAAAAAGGTATGATCCTTATGATTTTAGTATTGGTTCTGATACAACAGTTTGCGACAGCATCATACTCGTTGGACCTGAAGGATACCAATATTATTACTGTAACAATAATTTATTGGAACAAAGCCGGATAAATATTTCAGAATCCGGAGAATATGTTTTTGCCTGTACAAATGATGATGGCTGCTGGACTACAGACACTATAAATATAACAGTTCAGCCGGGTTTTACAATAAATATAGGACAAGATACTATTATTAAACTTCTGGATACTATTTATCTTTCAGTTCCTGATATTTATGACAGTTGTCTGTGGTCAACAGGTTCAACTGAAAATTCAATAAAAATTACAGGTAGTACATTAGGATCGGGCAACTGGAAAATATGGGTGGAAGTAATACATGGTGTTTGTACTGCCAATGATACAATTCAACTTACTATTCCCGAATTACCTGATATTGGTGTTGTAGTTTATCCAAATCCTGCTTATGATGTATTATATTTATTCTCCGAAAAAGAAATTGAAAAAATTGAAATTTTTGATTTTAGAGGTAAATCAATTATTATGGCAGAAAATCAAAACTTACTGAACAATCAGTTGAAAATTGATCTTTCAAACATCTCATCCGGGATATATTTTATCAAGATATATTTCAATGATTTTGTTGGAATCAGAAAAATAATAAAACTATAAA
>JAIORY010000037.1 GCA_021107915.1 Bacteroidales bacterium
CAATTACAATTAATTACCATAAATTACAACCAATTACTATCTGCTAAATATTCCATTACTTCATTATTTAAGCATTTTATCATTATTTCACCCCCACAGCTCTTTTAACAGATTGTTCTCCAAATCTTTTTCTCATATTATCCATTGCCATATACAAACCGGTCATTTCAGGAGTATCTTCAAACATATTTAATTGTTGTGAACCATGAACCAAACTACTTAACCTCACTCCTATCAATCTTATCAACATCCGTCGCTGATACAATTTATCAAAAAGCTCCAAAACCACTTTTAATAAAATATGATCGAAAGCTGTGTAAGGAATGTGTTTTTGCAATGTGTGAGTATCATAGTTCGAATATCTGATTTTGACCGTAACACAGGCAGTCAGCTTTTGTTGTTTTCTTAATTGATAAGCAACTTTTTCGACCATTGTAATTAGCTTTTGTTTTAATTTTATGATGTCGATAGTATCTTTATCAAAAGTTCTTTCGGTACTTATCGACTTGCGTTCGGAATATGACCTAACCGGAGTGTTATCAATGCCGTTTGCTTTTTCCCAGATTAAAATGCCGTTTTTTCCCATCACCTTTTCCATCATTTCCGGAGGGATCATGCTTAAGGTTTTGATATTAAAAACTCCCATCGACCTCAGCAATTTATATGATTTTTTTCCTATCATAGGAATTTTTTTTATCGATAAAGGAAACAAAAACGGTTTTACATTTTCAGGCAAAATCTGTAATTCTCCGTTTGGTTTGCTCTCTCCGGTAGCAATTTTTGAAACCGTTTTATTTACAGATAATCCAAAAGAAATAGGCAAGCCTGTATTGTCAATAATGCTTTTTCGTAGTTCTTTGCTCCACTGATAATTCCCAAAAAACCTGTCCATTCCTGTGATATCAATATAATGCTCATCAATGGAAGCCTTTTCGTAAAGGGGTGATTTTTCAGTAATTATTTCAGTTACCAGTTTCGAATATTTGCTGTATAATTCCATATCGCCTCTGATGATAATCGCATCGTTGCATAATATTCTGGCAAATTTCATCGACATAGCTGAATGAACACCAAAATTCCTGGCTTCGTAACTGCAACTTGCCACTACTCCCCTGTCGGAAGTCCCACCAATAATTATGGGTTTACCGTTAAGCTTGCTGTTAACAAGCCTTTCTACCGAGACAAAAAAAGAGTCAAGGTCAAAGTGGACTATTGTGCGATTATCTGTTAACATAAACTTAGTGCTGCTATTTTAGTTTTAATGCTTAAATGATAAAATGCCTAAATGCTTAAATCAAAAAAAAACTTGACAATTAAAATATTTATATTACTTTTGATTAGTATTTAATCATTATTTTGATTACAATATAATCACGGGAAAATAGAAAAGCAAGAAAAAATTAATGAATTTCTAAATCATAAATCTAAAATCGTAAATCATAAATCTAAAAACATGTACTTCAACAAAAACATAAAACTACTCAGGAAACGCAGAGGACGCACACAAGATGATGTTGCTTTTACTCTTAACATGAAACGGTCAACACTTAGCGGATATGAAAATAAAATTGCTAAACCGGGCATAGCAGCTTTGATAGCATTTTCTGATTATTTTAATATTGCCATAGATACGTTGATAAAAGTCAATCTTTCGGAATTGAGCGAGAGTCAGCTTTCGCAGATTGAAAGAGGTTATGATGTTTTTATAAAAGGCAGCAATCTGAGAGTTCTTGCAACCACAGTAAATCAGGAAAACGAAGAAAACATAGAATTGATTTCGGAGAAAGCAAAAGCCGGTTACAAAAGCGGTTTCGCCGATCCTGAATATATTCGTGTGCTTCCTACCTTTCAAATGCCTTTCTTGTCAAAGCAAAAAAAATACAGAACATTTCAGATTAGTGGCGATTCAATGCTTCCTATTCCCGATGGTTCGTGGGTAACCGGCGAGTTTGTTCTCGACTGGAACTCTGCAAGAGATCAACATCCATACATAATTCTTACTCTTGATGACGGAATAGTTTTTAAAGTTGTGGAAAACAAAATAAATACTTACCAAAAACTTACCTTACATTCGCTCAATTCGCTTTACGACCCTTATGATATTCACATTTCAGAAGTAAAAGAAATCTGGAAATTTGTAAATTATATCTCCTCTGAAATGCCGGAAGCAAATCAGGAAAAACAGGATTTGATAGATACGGTAAAACAGTT
>JAIORY010000152.1 GCA_021107915.1 Bacteroidales bacterium
CAAATTACAAAATACACTTCTGTATCTTGGAATAATTTTCTTTTTTATTCTCATAATTGTATTTTATTTCAGATATAAAATAAAACACAAAGCCAACAAATTATTAAAAATTGAAATTGCAGAACGAAAGAAAATTGGAAGTCAGTTGGAATTAAGAGTAAAAAAAAGAACAAGGGAACTTGATGAAAATAACCGGGAACTTCAAAAAGAAATCACTGAACGCAAGAAAGCTGAAGAAGAACTAAAAAAACACCGCGAACATCTTGAAGAACTCGTTAAAGAACGAACAAAAGAACTGGAAGAAAAAACCCACAAACTTGAAAAATCCCAGCAATCTCTTACTCTTCTTCTCGAAGATGTGAATGAATCACGGGTTGAACTTGATATATCTAACAGAAAATTGGAAGCTTCAAATAAAGAACTTGAAGCCTTTTCCTATTCCGTATCACACGATTTACGGGCACCACTTCGTCATATAGATGGATTCGCCAAACTTCTAAATAACAAAATCAAGAGCAAAATTGACGAAAAATCACAGAATTATTTTGATAACATAAATAGTTCTTCCAAACAAATGAACAAACTAATTGACGATCTGCTCATTTTCTCAAGAATGGGTAGGAAAGATGTGACAAAGGCTAATATAAATATGAAAACAGTAGTTGATGAAGCATTGCAAACATTTGATTCTGATATCAAAAATAATAATATCTCTATTATAGTTGATGACATGCCTGATGTTAATATTGATACTTCCCTTATAAAGCAGGCATGGGTAAACCTTATTTCAAATGCCGTTAAATTTACCGGCACTAAGGAAAATCCTGAAATTCATATTGGCACAGATAAAGATACAGACGGTAATCCTATTTTTTTCATCAAAGATAATGGCGTTGGCTTTAATCAGAAATATGTAGATAAGATATTTGGTGTCTTTCAACGCCTACATAGCATTAATGAGTTCCCCGGCACCGGTATCGGATTGGCAAATGTAAAACGTATAATAATGAAACATGGCGGAGATATAAGGGCAGAAGGAAAAATAAATAAAGGTGCTGCTTTCTTTTTTACACTGCCTGACCTGACTAATTCATAAGTTGAAAGTTGAAAGTTGAAAGTTTGAAAGTGGAAAGTTGAAAGTTTGAAAGTTTGAAAGTGGAAAGTTTGAAAGTGGAAAGTTTGAAAGTGGAAAGTTTGAAAGTGGAAAGTTGAAAGTTTAATGTTGAAAGTTTAATGTTGAAAATTTGGTATGAAAATAAGTAGATTTGAAGATATTATATCCTGGCAAAAGTCAAAAGCATTATCTGTTTTAATTTATCAAACATTTGAACGTGATAAAGATTTTGGTTTTCGTAACCAAATTGAGCGGGCAGCTGTTTCTGTGATGAACAATATTGCAGAGGGTTTTGAAAGGCAAACCAACAAGGAGTTTAAGCAATTTTTATTTATAGCTAAAGGCTCTTGTGGTGAAGTTCGGTCAATGCTTTATCTCGCAAAAGAATTAAAGAAGATAACAGATAATGATTTTAGTAAATTGTTTTCAATAACAATTGAAATCTCAAAACTATTATCAGGTTTTATAAAAACTTTATAACTTTACAACTTTACAACTTTAAACTTTACAACTTTAAACTTTTAACTTTATAACTTTAAACTTTTAACTTTATAACTTTTACATACTGATTAATTACAATAAATTAACACACTTATAAACCAAGATAGAAGAATAAAACATGAAAGACTTGAAAAGAATACTATTGGTAGAAGATGACGAGAGGGATATTGAACTAACACTTGCTGCTCTTGATGATATTAATATAGCCAATAAGATTGATGTGGTAAGAGATGGCGAAGAAGCTCTGAATTATCTTTTTAAACGCGCTCAATACAAAAATCGGGAAAATGATACTCCGGCTGTTGTGCTGCTCGATCTGAAGATGCCGAAAGTTGACGGATTGGAAGTGCTCAGGCAGATTAAGGAAAGTGATGAGCTTCGCAATATCCCGGTAGTTATTCTTACCTCTTCCAAAATGGAAAGCGACCTGATAACAAGTTATAAACTTGGTGTTAATGCTTATGTTGTGAAACCTGTAGAATTTGAAAACTTTGTGAAGGCAGTTAAAGAACTTGGTTCGTTCTGGGCGATACTGAATGAACCCCCACCTGAAAAGTAAGGAGAAAAAAAATGAAA
>JAIORY010000334.1 GCA_021107915.1 Bacteroidales bacterium
AATTTTTATTGACTTACGAAAATTAATTTCTTAATTTTGCAAAATCATTTCCAATAGGGGTGCCCAAAATTTACGGGCTGAGAATATACTCTTTGAACCTGCTCCGGGTAATGCCGGCGAAGGGATAGAGAATTACTAAACATTTTCCTCTATTGGTTTTTTAAAGTTTAACTTAAAAAATCAATAACATGAAAAAAACAATTTTAACATTAGGATTGCTGGTAGCATTGCCGCTTGCGATATTTTCGCAACATTCGATTTCGGGCAAGGTATCCGACAAACAAACAGGAAAAGCTCTTCAAGGAGCTCACATCATCATTAAAAATACTTTTAAATCAACCACTACAAATAAGAACGGTGAGTTTTTTGTAAATAAACTTAATGATGGTTCATACATTTTAAATGTGAGTTTTATGGGTTATGAAACCTATAAACAAAAAATTAATCTTGCTAAAAACATTAAACTTGACATCAAACTTTTAAGTAAGACAATACTCGAAGAAGAAGTTATTATTACTGCAACAAGAGCTTCTGAAAAATCACCGACAGCTTTCAAAAACATCTCGAAAGAAAAAATTAAAAGCGATAACCTTGGGCAGGATATTCCGTTTTTACTTGAGACAACTCCATCGGTAGTTGTAACTTCTGATGCAGGAGCCGGAGTGGGTTATACAGGATTGCGGATCAGAGGGACAGATATGACAAGGATAAATGTAACTATCAACGGTATTCCTTTGAACGACCCCGAATCGCATGGAGTGTTTTGGGTTAATATGCCTGACTTTGCATCTTCTATTGATAATATGCAAATTCAACGCGGAGTGGGAACCTCAACCAACGGAGCTGCAGCTTTTGGTGCAAGCATTAATATTCAAACCTTAAAACTGCAATCTAAAGCTTACGCAGAAATTAATAGCTCTGCCGGTTCATTTAATACTTTTAAAAATAATGTAAGTTTTGGTACAGGACTCATAAATGGAAAATATAGTTTTGATGGAAGATTATCGAAAATTTCTTCTGATGGTTTTGTTGATAGGGCTTTCTCCGATTTAAAATCATATTATTTTTCGGGAGCATACTTTGGTAAAAAAAGCATTCTTAAATTTATTACCTTTTCGGGAAAAGAAAAAACTTATCAGTCATGGTACGGAATCCCGAAAGATTCGCTTGAGACAAACAGAACCTATAATCCATATACTTACAAAAACGAAACTGATAATTACAAACAAGACCATTATCAACTTCTTTATTCAAAAGAAATAAGTGAATATCTTCATTTTAACACAGCTTTGTTTTTTATTCATGGCGAAGGATATTACGAGCAATATAAAAAAGGAAGAGAATATTCGGATTATTTGTTAGATGATGTGATTATCGGGCAGGATACAATTACCGAAACTGACCTTATCCAGCAAAAATGGTTGGATAATAATTTTTATGGAATAACATATTCGTTGAATTACAAAAAACATAATGTTGATGCTACTCTTGGCGGAGCATTGAACGAATATGATGGCGACCATTTCGGTGAAGTTATTTGGGCGCAATTTGCAAGCAATGGAATTAAAGATCATAAATGGTATAAAAATACCGGTACAAAAAAAGATTTTAATATTTTTGGAAAGATAAATTATTCTTTATCAGAAAAAATCAATCTTTATGGCGATATTCAATTTCGCTCAATAAATTACGATATTAAAGGAATTCATGACGATCTGCGTGATTTAACACAAGATCATAAATTCAATTTCTTAAATCCAAAAGCCGGTATTTTTTATGATATTAATGAAAATCAAAATGCATATTTTTCTTTTGCAGTTTCTAATCGCGAACCAAACCGAAGTAATTTTCGTGATGCCGATCCGGGGGTTTTGCCAAAAAGTGAAAAATTGTTTGATTACGAGCTTGGCTATTCTTTTAGTTTAGCGAATTTTATTATCGAAGCAAACCTGTTTTATATGGATTATAAAGATCAACTTGTGCTAACAGGAGAAATAAATAATGTAGGTGCTGCAATCATGGCAAATGTACCAAATAGTTACAGGACAGGTGTTGAAATTGCAACAGGAATAAAATTTTTAGAAAAATTTCGTTGGGATGTAAATGCAACTTTCAGTGAAAATAAAATAAAAAACTTTACGGAATATGTTGATAACTGGAGTTCACCTTATCTTCAAATTAGTAA
>JAIORY010000396.1 GCA_021107915.1 Bacteroidales bacterium
CCAACCCTCACCTTGCTACTTTTTAAAATATCCTTACATTTGTCGCCTTAAAAAAAATTCATTTGATCATTTTCAAAGAAATGCAAAATAAAAATTCCAATACAAAAAACGCCGCAAAAACAACTGCGAAAAAGAAATTTGATCCTAAGCAAAATTATAAGCAAACTAAAAAGATAGTAAATTATGTTTCCCGAAAGGAAGCTACTCAGGAAACATACAACATTATTGGGTTTAAATCAGGATTAGAAGTTCATCAGCAATTATTAACGGATGAAAAACTTTTTTGTCATTGTCCGGCAGGAAAATACAACAAAAGTAATGATTACAACGCAGAAGTTGTGAGGCACATGCGACCAACTTTAAGTGAACTGGGCGAATATGACGGAACTGCTTTGATGGAATTCCGAACTAAGAAAGAAATCATTTACAGGTTAAATAATGAAACAACCTGTACTTACGAAGTTGATGATACTCCGCCTTTTCCAATCAATAAAAATGCTCTGGATATTTCTATTGAGATTTCACTTTTATCCAAACTAAATATCGTTGGAGAGGTTCATATCACCCGAAAACAATATCTGGATGGTAGTATTCCAACAGGATTTCAAAGGACTGCAATAATCGGTGTTGAAGGTGAAATTCCTTTGAAAAACAAAAAGGTGAGATTGATTCAGCTTAGTATTGAGGAAGATTCTTGTCGTGAGATTTCTGATGTCGGTCATATCAGAGTTTATAAAACCGACCGGCTAGGAATGCCTTTGATAGAAACGGTTACTTATCCTGATTGTGCAAATCCCGATGAGGTAAAAGAAGCATGTGATTATATTCGGTTTCTGAATAGAAGCACAGGAAAAGTAAGGACAGGAATGGGTGCAGCTCGCCAGGATGTTAATGTTAGCTGTCATGGTGGTACAAGAGTTGAAATTAAAGGTGTTGCTCATACAAAATGGATACCCGAACTTACGCATAATGAATGTTTCAGACAGTGGGCATTACTTCATGTTAAAGATGAGTTGAATAAAAATATCAAGAATGTTTCAAAATGGAAAATTAATCATGAAGTTTTGGAATTCCTTTCTTATAATTTTTCATATCAGCCTTTGCTTGATGCTGAAAAAAATAATTACAAAATACTTGCTGTCAATCTTCCCGGATTTAAAGGAATGCTTTCTCATTTCACACAACCGGAACAAATGTTCGCTAATGAAATTTCTGATCGCCTGAAAGTTATAGCCTGCATTGAGAAACCAAATATGACTCATTCCGAAGAACTTGAAGCTACCATTTCCGACAAGGATATGGAATCAATTCGTACTCTTTTGAAAGCTCAGGAAAATGATGCACAGGTAATTTTCTGGGGACCGGAAGCTGATATTAAAACTGCCCTCGAAACAATTGAAGAAAGATGCCAAATGGCTTTTGAGGGTGTCCCGAATGAAACAAGAAAATCTTTTGAAGACGGCACTACTATTTTCGAAAGAGTTTTGCCCGGAGCCGACAGAATGTATCCCGACACGGATTCGCCTCCGATACCTTTAGAAAATGATCATATCGAAAATCTTGGAAAAAACCTTCCTGATGATATTATTGATCGTTATCATCAGCTAAAAAAATGGAATATTCCAGAGGACACATACACATACATTTTCAGTAGAAATTTGTACCCGATCATTAAACGAATTATAAAAGAATTGCATCTTGATCCAAAATATATCGGGACATTTTTCGGCCACAGACTAAAATTTGTTGAAGGTCATTTTACACCTCCCGATGAATTTAACTACAAAATTATTTTTGCAATGTTCAGATATCTTCTCGAAAATAAACTTGATATTGAACTGGCAAGAAAGATGCTTCCTGTAGTTTATGAAAATCCGAAAATGGATTTTGATTCGGTTCTGACAAGCATAAATTTTGAAAAAGTTTCAAAAGAAGGTATCTTTTCTCATATTCCGTTTTTAAAAGAAAAATTCGATGAAATTAAAATTTCAAATAACAAAGAAAATGAGACTAACTGGATAATGGGAGAGCTTAACAAAATAGCAATCGGGAATATTGATCTTAGAGAATTGCGAAAAGAAATTTTAATAATTAAATAGAATCTATAAAATCACATTCTAACAATTTAAGATCCCGAAGCATAGCTTCGTGGATGCTCGAGCAAAGCTCGGCATTTTAGAATT
>JAIORY010000227.1 GCA_021107915.1 Bacteroidales bacterium
CAACACGTGTTAAATAAAGAATAATTGCACGGCTTAAAAACATTTTGTATCTTTGTAGAATAATAATTAAAAAACAAAAGATGAATACAAAATTAACACTAACTATTGAACAAGCTTTGATTGAACAAGCAAAAAAGTATGCTAAAGGAAAAGGACGGAGTTTATCGGATATTGTAGGGAGCTATTTTAAAGCAATCGTAAAAGAAGAAGGTGTCGTTAATATGGAATCAACTCCAATAGCAGACTCATTGAGAGGTTCATTTAAGAAACCAAAGAACTTTGATTATAAAAAGGAATTAACCGAAGCACTAACTGAAAAGTATTTATAACATGGATAGAGTTTTAATTGATTCAGATGTTATCTTAGACTCTTTCTTTGACAGAGAACCTTTTGCTGAATATTCTACAGTAATTCTTTCAATGTGCGAATCAGGGAAAATAAGTGGATTTTTAACACCTTTGATTTTTAGTAATGTATATTATTTATTACGACGAATTGCAAAGCATGAAAAGGTAATAGAGAAACTTAAACAATTATTAAAAATTACGGAAGTGCTACAAATGGATAGAAACGTTATTGAAAAAGCATTGAATTCTACATTTAAGGACTTCGAAGATGCTTTACAGAATTATTCAGCTGTTAATATTGGAAATATTGATTTGATTCTAACAAGGAATTTAAAAGATTATAAAAAAAGTGAATTAGGAGTATTTACGCCAGAGACTTATATAAAATCAAGAAATGCCAGATGTTAACAAAGGCTCATAGTGAATGCCGCAAACCGTTAATAATTTACGCATTTAATCATTTATCATTAAAATAATATTAGAAACAAAAAATAAATAGCAAATATGATATATCCGGTTACGGCATACGGGCATCCTGTTTTAAGAAAAAAAGCAAGAGAAATAGATAAGGATTATCCTGATTTAAATACGATTATTGAAAACATGTTTGAGACCATGTACGAAACTAATGGTGTTGGATTAGCAGCACCGCAAATTAATCTCTCAATCAGATTATTTGTTGTTGATACTGATCCATACAAAGAGGAACAAGCACAAGCTGAGAATTTCAAAAAGGTTTTTATAAACCCTGAGATAATTGATGAGTCGGGTGAAGAATGGGAGTTTAAGGAATCGTGTTTAAGTGTGCCTACAATAGCAGAGTATGTTTCCAGAAAATCGGAACTTATAATTAAATATTATGATGAGAATTTCGAACTTCACGAAGAAAAATATAATGGTATGATTGCAAGAGTTATGCAACACGAAACAGATCATCTTAAAGGGATTTTGTTTACTGATAAGATCAATAATTTAAAAAAAGTATTGATACGTAAAAAACTTGTAGAGATATCTAACGGAAAGGTTGATGCCTCATACAGAATGATTTTTGGAAAAAAGAAAAAACGAAAATAAATTAGAAAAAATAAATTATGAAAACATTAAAAAAACTTGGCGTATTATCTTTAGTGATAGTATTATTTGCTGCATGTGGTCCAACAAAAGACAATGCTTTAACAAAAATATCGGTACTTGAAAAACAACTTTTTTCAAGTACAAATTCCTCTGTAAATAAAATTAAAGCAGAAGAATTGGTACTCCTTTATCTTGATTTTGCAAAGCAATTCCCTGAAGATAGCATTGTTCCTGAATATCTTTTTAAAGCAGCAGATATTTCTATGAATATTATGGAGTCAGGAAAAGCTATAGAAATTTATGACCAGATTATAACTAATTATCCTGATTATAGCAAAACTCCCGAATGTTTGTTCTTAAAAGGATTTGTTTATGAAAATAATCTTCACGATCTTGTGCATGCAAAAAAATATTACACAGAGTTTATTGATAAATACCCTGATAACGATTTTGCTGATGATGCAGCAATGTCATTAATAAATCTTGGTAAAAGTCCTGAAGAACTTATAAAAGAGTTTGAAGCGAAAATGAAACAGCAGTAATGCCATTTCACACTTGATTATTGGGAAAAGATAGACTTGCACTTTACTCATTTATACATTCTTTGAATACGAATTTTGGAACAACAATTTTTGAACCCGTTGTTGTTTCATTAGCGTTAAGTAGATTTAAAGTTGCAAAACTTCAAATGAAATCAGGAATTGCTCTGGAAAGAAAAGTATCCTCTCCTTTTCAATCTTTCAATTGTTAAAG
>JAIORY010000393.1 GCA_021107915.1 Bacteroidales bacterium
TTATTTTGTTTTTGATAATTGTTTGTGCATCCGGCATTCAAGCTCAACAAGATTCTTCTGCGTTTTCTGAACCTGAAGTTCATCTCAATAAAAATTACATAAAATCATATTTCTCCGATTCGAAAGATGTTATTACTGCTCCTTTCAAATGGAATAAAAAACAGTGGTTGATTGCTTCGGGAGTTGCCGGAACAACGGTAATACTTTTTACACAGGATAAAAAAATTCAAAACTTTTTTCAAAAGAATAGAACTGATTTTACTGATGATGCTTCAAAATATTTCTTTGATCCTCTTGGCAAAGGATATTATTCTTTACCCTTGCTCGGAGTTTTATATTTAAAAGGAATTTTTAAGGATGATATTCGTGCCGAAACAACTGCTTTAAATGGAGTAAAAGCATTTATTATTAGCGGTGTTCTTGCTCAGGTTATCAAACAAGTTACTCATCGTCACCGACCATATCAGGATGAAATTCCTGATCCATGGAATTGGGATGGACCTATTTCTGATATTGATTATACTTCATTTCCTTCGGGTCATTCTGTTTCAGGATTCGCAATTGCTTCGGTACTGGCATCAGCTTACAAGGATAAAAAGTGGGTGCCTATACTATCATATTCTTTAGCCACATTAAATGGACTTTCCAGAATGACTGATAATAAACACTGGGCTTCCGATATATTTATGGGAGCTGTACTTGGAATTGCTGTTGGGAAATTGGTTTATAATAATTCTCAAAAAAACGGAATGGTAAAAATTATTCCTTCTTCAACACAAAATTCAGTTGGACTTTCTTTACTTATTGAATTTCGGTAATATTAAAAACAATTCTTTTATCATTTTTGAAATCATAAAGCGTTAACTTTCTAAGATTATAGTAGTTTCTCCAATATGTTTTTAATGAAGAAAAATATGCTTTTCTTGAATTATCATTATCAATTTGAGCCATATTAAGCTCCAGCACATCATTAATTTTTCCTATCATATACCTTTTTTGGGTAATATCATATCTTTTTTGAGCAACTGTATCTGCTTTGGCAGCGATGAATAATTGATTTTTCTGCATCTTAAATTGCATTACTTCAAGAAAAATATTTTGTTCAAAATCTATTCTTTCCTGTTCTATGGAAGTTCTTACTAATTCTTGACGAGATTGTGCCAATTTAATATTTCCTCTGGCAAGACCCCAATCAAGTATGGGAACATGAATTCCAAGAGATACTTGTTGTTGATCGAGGGGATTATTATAAACATTTTGAAAATCGTTTGAAGTTTGGGTTAATCCGAATACTGCATAAATATCTGCATCAAACCTGCCATCCATTTTTGATTTGTTAACACTACTTTGAGCTTCAAGCAATCTTCGTTCAAATGCTATTGCTTCTGTTGTATTGTTTTTTGCTTCAAAAACAGCTTTGTCAATGGGTATGTCGAAATGATAAGTTTCTTTTGGTGGGATCAATTCAATGTTTTCTTCATCTTTAACCCTTAAATATGATTTTAATCTAAAAAGAGAATTTTCGTAATCTAAATCTGCTGTTTCAACTGATGATTGAGCCCTGAGCAGATTAAGTTCAAGTTGAAGTAATTCGTTCTCTGCAATTTTACCAAGATTAAATCTCCCTTTAGCAATATTAAAAAGTGTATCGTAATTCGATTGGTTTTTTAAAGCTATCTTTTTTTCGATTTGAGCTAATAATAAATTGAAGAAATAATTTGTTGCAGTAATTGAGATTTGTTCAACATTTTCGAGATATGTACGTTCAGCTTCAGTATATTCCATGGGTTTGATTTTTTTATCCCATTTGTATGAATTGTACTTAAATAATGGTTGGATATACCCAATGTTGACAGGTGTTGAAAGATATTGTATGTTTGATGTTGAATCAAAGATATTATCGTTTCGTCTTAATCCCGAGCGAATAAAAAATTCCCCACCTGTAAATCCAACTTTTTGGTTTATTGAAAGATCTACTGAATAATTATCAAAACGCTTTTCAATATATTCTGTTGTTCCATCGTTTTGCTCAACTGCGTCTATCGATCTGTTAATATTTGGTAAAGTACCGTCAAGTCTAATATCCGGAAGATATTCTGCTTTAAATATTCTGAATTGCCAATAACTTTGACGAAACCGGTGTTTTGCCATCAAAGCATCAGGCGA
>JAIORY010000161.1 GCA_021107915.1 Bacteroidales bacterium
ATCCAGTATCAACCCCCAATTCCTTCTCACCCAAAAATTCCTCATAATTTTCAATCCTATTTCATAAAATTTTATGAACTTTGCCGGCTGAAAATATTTAGAAAAATATCATAAAATTATGAAAGCAAAAACATTTGTTGAAAAGATTTTCGATGCCAAAAAAGGCAGTATAATTTTTAAGAGACCAGATATCATTTTAACTCACGACAATACTGCAAGTATTGCAGGAACATTCAGTAAAATGGGTGGTGAAAAAGTAGCCGATCCCGATCAGTTACTTATCGTTCTTGATCATAATGCACCCCCAACAAATGCAAAACTTGCCAATCAGTATCAGAAAATCAGGGATATTGTTAATGAGCAAGGAATAAAAAAGTTTCATGATGTAGGCAGTGGAATATGCCATCAGATAATGGCACAATATGCCAAACCACAAATGATAATTGTTGGTAGCGACAGTCATACTTGTACTGCCGGAGCATTTAATGCTTTTGCCGCCGGAATTGACAGAACAGAATCTGCAGGATTATGGAAACAAGGTGAAACATGGTTCAGGGTTCCCGAATCAATTAAAATTACCCTTAACGGAAAATTACCTGAAGGCGTTTATGCAAAAGACCTTTCGTTATGGATTATCGGTATGATTGGCTCAAGCGGAGCAGATTATATGTCGATTGAATATCATGGTGAGGGAGTTAAATCTCTAACAGTTTCTCAACGAATGACAATTGCTAACCTGGCTTCTGAGATGGGCGCAAAAAATGCAGTCTTCCCAGCTGATGAAGTTTTAAAAGATCATTTAAATGAAAATATTGAAGGCGTTTGGGCAGATGAAGGTGCTGAATATGCAAAAGAAATTGAGATAAACCTTAATGAATTATTCCCTCTTGTAGCTGCTCCACATCATGTTGATAATGTTAAAGCTCTTTCCGAAGTTCAGGGAACAAAACTTCAACAATCAATGGTTGGAACTTGTACTAATGGGCGACTTGAAGATTTAAGAGAAGCAGCAAAAGTTCTTGAAGGCAATAAATTACCCAAGGATTTCCAGATGCTTATAATTCCTGCTTCAAAAGAAATTTATTTTGAAGCTATGAAAGAAGGATTGATTGAAATTTTTATGAATGCCGGTGCTCACGTGCTTTCTACTTCTTGTGGACCATGTCTCGGTACAGGACAAGGAATTCCTGCTGATGGGTTTAATGTTATTTCTACTGCAAACAGAAATTTTAAAGGTCGTATGGGAAATAAAGAAGCCAATATTTATCTTGCTTCTCCGGCGGCTGTTGCCATTTCATCCCTTAAAGGAGAAATTACCGACCCACGCGGTATCAAGGCTAACGACAAATTTCCGTTCAGTCGCGAGCAAAGCAAAACGGTGGATGTAAGCAGTGCTGATGATAGATATTCTGAAGCTACATGGAATTATTCTGATGTTGACAATCTGAATACTGATTCGATGTTTGCCGGAAACTTAACTTATTCAGTTCTAAGTTCTGAGCCTGAAAAAATTATTCCTTACCTTTTCAAAGGATTCGATGATTCGTTTTCGGATAGAGTGAAGGAAAATGATGTAATTATTGCCGGAGCAAATTTTGGATGCGGTAGTTCAAGAGAACATCCTGCTGTCGGCTTATCTTATGCTGGTGTTAAAGCAGTTATTTGTAAATCTGTAAACAGGATTTTTTATCGTTCTTCTGTAAATCAGGGATTGCCGATAATACTTCTTCCCGAAGCTGTTGATGCGTACAAACAAGGTGATAAAGTTGATGTTGATCTGCCAAACGGAATTGTAAAAATTGCTGATAAAGAATTTAAGTTTGCCGCATTACCGGAGAAGTTGATGAACATTTTTAATGCCAAAGGTTTGGTTAATTATATTAAAGGATAAGGTAATTAATTTTAGATTTATGATTTTAGATTTATGATTTCTTTTTTTAATACGATGATAATCAATAATTTTTAAATGCCGAGCTTTGCTCGAGCATCCTCGAAGCTTCGCTTCGGGATCTGAATTCTTAAATCTTAAATTGTTAGAACGTAACTTTATTGACGGACATTACATAGAGTGCCTATAGTTTGAAATAAGTATTAAAGGAAAAGGTGAAGAAATTTTATAAAGTATTAATACTGTTAGTTTTTATAACAGCTTCCTATTTTGTGATT
>JAIORY010000140.1 GCA_021107915.1 Bacteroidales bacterium
TGAGAAATAAATTTCTTGTAGGGTTTTTTTATTGAACGATTACGCACACAGATAGTAAAAAACCGAACAATTTTCTAAAAAAAACTTTATCATTAAACCAGCTAAAATACCTAAAAACCAGACTATAAATAAACTTGGCATGAAAGTGGTAAAATATTAGCGATAACAAAAAATATACGTACGATCAAAATTTTATAAAATGATCAGATTAAATAATATTCATAAAACTTATAATACCGGATCAAACAGCCTTCATGTATTAAAAGGTATTGATCTGGAAATTAAAGAAGGAGAATTGATTTCGGTTATGGGTTCGTCAGGTTCTGGAAAATCAACTTTGTTGAACCTGATAGGAATTCTTGATACTTATGAAGAGGGAGATTATTATCTCGACAATACTCTGATTAAAAATTTGAGTGAAACAAAAGCAGCTCATTACCGGAATAATATGCTTGGTTTTGTATTTCAATCTTTTAATTTAATTCCCTTTAAAAACGCAATGGAAAATGTTGCACTTCCTTTGTATTATAAAAAAGTGAGTCGTCGTAAACGAAATAAACTTGCAATGGAATATCTCGAAATGATGGGTTTACGCGAATGGGCAGACCATACTCCGAATGAACTTTCGGGTGGACAAAAGCAACGTCTTGCCATTGCACGTGCTCTTATTTCAGAACCAAAACTAATTCTTGCTGATGAGCCAACAGGTGCTCTGGATTCAAAAACTTCTATTGAGGTTATGAATGTTTTAAAAGAGGTTAATAAAAAAGGGATGACAATGATAATTGTTACTCACGAAAGAGATATTGCCGCAATGACTGACAGGATCATAAAATTGAAAGACGGAATTATCGAAAAAAATATTTCTAATGGAGATCGTCAGAAATGGCTTGAAGAAATGAATATCGCAACAAACTAATTCGGAAATAGATGTTTGATTTGGATAAATGGCAGGAAATTTTCCACACAATCAGGAAAAATAAACTAAGAACTTTTCTTACAGGTTTTAGTGTAGCCTGGGGTATTTTTATGCTGATGATATTATTGGGATCAGGAAACGGACTCGAAAACGGAGTAAAAAGTGAATTTCAGGGTGATGCAATAAACAGGATCTGGGTAACTCAAGGACAAACTACTCTTCCTTATAAAGGAATGAAACCGGGAAGAAGAATACAATTCACAAACGAGGATTACAAATCAGCAAAAAATAATGTTGACGGCATTGAATATATTTCAGGACGATTTAATATTTTTCAAAATACAACAATATCTTATCAAAATGAATATGGCACATTCGACATCGTTTGTTGTCATCCCGATTACGGATTTGTCGAAAATGTGGAATTAACTGATGGCAGATTTTTAAATGATATTGATATTGAAGATTTTCGAAAATCAACAGCAATTGGAAGAATAGTGAAGGAGGCTTTATTTAAGGACGAGCCGGCAGTGGGGAAATACATTAAAGTAAGCGGAGTTCCGTTTAAAGTCGTTGGAGTGTTCTCTGATATTGGCGGCGAACGTGACGAGCGAAGGGTGTATCTGCCGGTTTCAACCGCTCAGGTGGTTTTTAACAGAGGAAACAGAATATCAAACTTTAACATGACCTCACAGCAAGGAACTGTGGAAGAAAGTCGCAGAATGGTTGATCAGGTACGAAAAGATCTTTCTGCTCGTCATAATTTTGATCCTGAAGATCTCCGGGCTGTTCATATTTTTAATAATGTTGAAGAGTATAAACAATTTATTGATTTGTTTGCTGCTATCAGATTATTCATTTGGATAATTGGAACAGGAACAATAATTGCCGGAATAGTAGGAGTAAGCAATATTATGATGATAGTTGTAAAAGAAAGGACAAAAGAAATTGGTGTTCGTAAAGCTCTGGGGGCAACTCCTTTTTCTATAATCAGCTTAATACTTCAGGAATCTGTTTTAATAACTGCTTTTGCAGGATATGTAGGATTAGTGCTGGGTGTTGGACTGATGGAGCTTATTTCACCAATGTTTGAAAACTCGGATACTTTTTTTAAAAATCCCGGAGTTGATCTTAGGGTCGCGATAAGCGCAACAATTCTTCTTGTAGTTTCCGGTGCTATTGCAGGATTTATTCCGGCAAGAAAAGCAGCAAGTATTAAACCTATTGAAGCACT
>JAIORY010000025.1 GCA_021107915.1 Bacteroidales bacterium
AGCAACGAACTTCTGGTTAACTCGACAACAATTGCGAGAGGACGGATTCCAAGAGTTATTGCAGGTAAAATAAGATTTTTAAGATCGAGATACTCTCCCCTACCAAAATCATCAACCGAATACAAACTTCCAAACATATTTAAACCCGTGATATCAGCGAGAAGAAACGCAAACACCCAGGCAAAAAGTATGGCAGCAAAGAAGGATGGCAGCGACATTCCCAGCACAGAAAAAACAAGTGAGACTTTATCTATAAAACCATTCTTTTTTACAGCACAAATAATTCCAATAAAAACACCAAAAACAACGGCTATCAAAATCGAAACAGAAGCCAGCAACATTGTTTTCGGAAAAGCTTCGGCAAGTATTTCCGAAACTTTTCGTTTGCTTTGATACGACCGCCGCAAATAGGGGTTTTTAAGTATCAAAACAGAATTTCCCGGCAAGGAAAATAATTTTGTATATGATGAATATTTTGTGCTATCAAGGTAAAAATAATTATCAGAATCAATATTATTATGAACAGAAATTGGTGAAAGATCATTAAGGAAATTTACGTACTGAAGTGGCAATGGCTGATCGAGACCAAGATCTTTATTAATAGCTTCAACCGATGCAATGTCAGCTCTTTGACCAAGCATCATACGGGCAGGATCGCCGGGAAGTATGTTAAATAAAAAAAAGACAAGTGTAATTACTCCCAGCAAAACCAGCAGTCCGTACAACAAGCGTCTTATGATGAAATTTAACATTTTTAAAATTTAAAATGACTAAAATTTAAAATTGCGTTGACAACTATACCGGCAAATGGTTGCTAACCTTTTTTATGTTAGTAACCTTATTATTTTTAAATAAAATTATTTTATTCAACATTAGATTTCTCCTTTCAGTCGAAATGACCGCTATTAATGTTTATTACAAAATTGATTCAGATACAGTCATTTCGACTGAAAGGAGAAATCTAAAAAAACAATTAACATAAATTAAAGCTCCTGAAATTCCTCCTCAAGCTCTGAATATTCGGGCAAATCATTATAATGCCACTTTCCGAGAACAACACCATCTTTCATTAAAATCAAACCGGGATTCGCTCTGATCATAGTTTCCAAAACAATATCATCAGCAAAATAAAACTCGTATCCGGCATTTACCTCTTTGATAAATTTGTCAACATTCTCAGGTATTTCACTTGTCAAAACTATTAGTGAATAACCATTTTCTTCGGTTTTACTGTATATTTTATTGATCTTAGTAAAAATATCTTTTTCGGTTTTCTCCAAATCATAGGCAACAATAATAAACTGATAATCCTGATTTTCTATATAATGCTTTGTATAATCATCTCCACTAATATCTTCAATCTTTAGTTCGAATTCACCAAACTGATCATTATCATCCATTCGCTGATCAACAAATTCCCATTCCGACATCCACACGCTATCATTCCATGGATAGTTTGGTGAAAGAAATTCTTTCTCCTCCCCTGTTTTTAGATTTTGATAAATCACGAAAACCTTAACAGTTTCTTCATTATCAGGAGCCATATCATTCCCGACTTTCCATGCACGGAAATCAATTACAGGTAAATGATTATAATTATAAACCGAAAACAATCCAAAAGCAATAAACACAAATACAACTATCATTGTTCCTGTCCTTGGCGGGAATTTTCCATACATTTTCTTTCGTCTGATAAATATTATTGAAACAAAAATCATAAGAAAAATATTCTTATAAAAAGTAGCCCAATTAGTCAGAGTAATAGCATCGCCAAAGCATCCGCAATCGGGAACAGGATTGTAAAGCGCATCATAAAAAGTTAGAATAGTAAAAAAGATCATAATTGAAAACAATATCCACGAAAACTGCTTAACACGAATATTCAACACCATCACCACACCAAGCGTAAATTCCAAAGCACAAAGAAAAACAGACAGAAACAAAGCCAAAGGAATTGCCCATTCGGTACCATAAGCAATAAAATAATCCTCTATTCGATACATTGTTCCGAGAGGATCAATACCTTTTACAAATCCCGAAAACATAAAAACAAGTCCGACAAAGACTCTACTAAACTTTCTTAATACTTTCATGTTAAAT
>JAIORY010000248.1 GCA_021107915.1 Bacteroidales bacterium
TAAAAAATACATTATGAATTTTCTGGATATAATTTTTGCAGTTTTCTTTGTATGGTTTGCATACAATGGTTTTAAAAAAGGATTAATCATCGAAATAACTTCTCTTGCCGCATTGATCCTCGGTATTTATATCAGCATAAATTTTTCGTTTTATGCTGCTGATTTTCTCAACAATAATTTTGAGATAAACCCAAAATACATTTCAATAATTTCATTTATGATCACATTTATCGTTGTAGTTTTTTTGGTTTATATGGTTGGAAAAATTCTCGAAAAATTCATCGATATTATTATGTTGGGATTTTTTAACAAATTGGCAGGATTGGTTTTTGGAATAATTAAAGCTGCATTTATTTTAAGCGTACTTATTTTTATTATTAATTATTTTGATGAAGATAAAACTGTAATCACTGAGAAAAGCAGAAATGCTTCATTGCTTTATGAACCGGTTTCCTCTTTTGCTCCTACAATTATCCCAAAGTTAAATCTTGAAAAACTGGATGAGTTTACAAAACCTATTCAGGAGGAACTGGAAAAAATATAATTCTTTTATCTTGTTTTATAATTACAATAAATTACGATTAATTACAACTAATTACAACTAATTACAATTGAGTTCCAAATTTTGAACATTCCCAATTTTACCCCATTATCGCCTTCACCCCAGGTAGTTCCTTACCTTCAATAAACTCAAGCATTGCACCACCACCTGTTGAAACATAACTTACTTTTTCCGACAAATTAAATTTGTTAATGGCTGCCACAGAATCGCCGCCACCGATTAAAGAATATGCACCTTCTTGAGTTGCTTCTGCAATTTGTTCTGCAATATCTTTTGTTCCTTTTTCAAAATTCGACATTTCAAAAACTCCCATTGGTCCGTTCCAAAGTATGGTTTTTGAATTATTTACAACTTCTGCAAACTGTTCTGAAGATTCCGGTCCAATATCCAAACCCATCCATTCCTCCGGAATATCAAAAGAATCACAAGAGATTTTTTGTGCATCATTTTTAAATTCATCAGCAGCAATAACATCTGTCGGCAGATAAAAATTAACTCCGAGTTTTTTTGCTTTTTCAATTGCGTTTTTCGCAACATCCAAAAGGTCTTCTTCAATTAATGAGCTTCCAATATTTCCACCCATCGCTTTAATAAAAGTAAACATCATCCCACCTCCGATAATAATATTATCAACTTTGTTGAGCAACTGATTGATAATTTCAATCTTCCCGGAAACCTTCGCCCCACCAAGAATTGCAGTAAAAGGTTTTTGCGGTTCGGATAAAACTTTGTTTAAATTTTCCAATTCATTTTCCATGATATATCCAAATAATTTATCCTTTGGAAAAAACTTTGCAATTACAGCAGTTGAAGCATGTGCCCGATGAGCAGTTCCAAAAGCATCATTAATATATACATCACCTAATCCTGCTAATTTTTCGGCAAAGTCTTCATTTCCCTTTTTTTCTTCTTTGTAAAAACGAAGATTTTCTAAAAGCAAAACTTCCCCTGATTTAAGATTTGAAGCTAATTCAAAAGCATTTTTCCCAATGCAGTCATCAGCAAATTGTATTTCAGTATTAAGTTTTTCGGAAAGATATTTTACCAAATGTTTTAATGAAAACTTGTCTTCAGGACCGTCTTTTGGTCTGCCAAGATGCGACATCAAAATAACTGAACCTTCGTCATTAAGTACTTTTTTTATTGTAGGAATTGCTGCATTAATTCTTGTTGCATCAGTAATTTCAAATTTATCATTCAGTGGCACATTAAAATCAACCCTGATCAATGCTTTTTTATTCTTAAAATTATAAGTGTCAATTGTTTTCATGTTAAATTAGTTTTGTAAAAATTGATAAAAATCAAAATTAATAATTTATAGGGAATTTTACATTTAAACGGTTAAGTAATTATTCCTATTTTTTTGCGATAGTTATTATGATTGAGAATAATGGGAATAAGGGGTATAGAGGTATAAGGGATATAAGGGTGATGGAATAATGAGTCCCCTCCGAAAAGTCGAAAAAAATAAAAAAATAAAAATTGCCACGAAGACACAAAAACACCAAGATGCACAAAGAACACACAATCA
>JAIORY010000006.1 GCA_021107915.1 Bacteroidales bacterium
TGTTGGCTGTTGGCTGTTAGCTAAAAGCCACTTAAAAATAAATTAACTACAAAAATATAAACAGATGAAACACAAGGTAATTATAATAGGTGGAGGTTCGGCCGGACTTGCTTGTGCTCTACAACTAAAAAGGTATAATATTGATTCGTTGATAATTGAGAAAGATCAACTTGGTGGTCTGATGAGAAATGCTAATAAAATTGAGAATTATTTGGGTTTCCCCGATGGCATTTCAGGAACTGAACTGCAAGACAAATTCATTCTTCAAATAAAAAATAATAATATCAAAATTAAACTTGATGAAGTAATAAAACTTCAACACGAAAATAATGAGTTTATATTAACTACTCCTTTAAAAATATACAAGTGCAAAATTGTTGTTATCGCTTCAGGAACAAAACCAAAAAAAATTACTGAAGTTAATATTGAAAAAGAAATTGCACACAAAGTTTTTTATGAAGTTTTTGAATTAAGAAATGTTGAAAACAAAAACATAGCAATTATCGGAGCCGGTGATGCAGCTTTTGACTACGCCCTCACGCTTTCCGAAAGAAATCAGGTTCATATTTTTAATCGTGGTGAGAAAGAAAAATGTTTACCCCTATTATATAATAAGGCGTCATCCGAAAAAAACATTCATTATCACAAACGTAAAATCCTTAAATCGCTTAGCAAAAAACAAGGTCGATTATCATTAATATTTGATGAACAAAAAAAAATTGATGAACATATTTCAGATTATATTATTTTTGCCGCCGGAAGAAAACCTGAGATAGACTTTTTTTCCGGCATCAACAAAAATAAAATAGATAATCTTGTGAAAAATAAAAAGTTGTTTATGATTGGTGATGTTAAAAACGGAATAACACGACAGATTGCAATTGCAACAGGAGATGGGATTAAAGCTGCGATGGAGATGGTGCCGGGTGTCGGGTGCTGTTGACTTTGTTCCAATATCCAGCATCAAAAAACCAGCAACCGGCATCACTTTTTTTAAAATCCAAACGCTTTTTTCATCTTTTCAAATATTTCAGTATTATCATAAACACCACAAAAATTTTCCGATCCGGGACCATAAGCATATAATGGAACCATTACCGGAGTGTGATTACCTGATGAGAAATGTCCTTTTATCGTACCTTTTTCCAAATCGCCTTCAACTACAGTAAATCCGCCACATTCGTGGTCGGCTGTAACAATTACAAGAGTTTCACCATCCTTCTCAGCGAAATCAAGAATTTTCCCGACTACATCATCAAACTCAAGGGTTTCGTCAAGTAAATATTGTAAATCATTATCATGACCCGCCCAATCAATTTGTGAGCCTTCAATCATAATAAAAAATCCGTCTTCATCCTGATCTAAAATTTCAATAGCTTTTAAACTGGCTTGTTCAAGAAAATCATTTCTTCCTTCCGAACGTTTTGGTGGATGCTCATCATAAAACAAACCTGCTGTTTTACCTGTTTTAATTGTTGAAATTTTATTTACATCAAAAACAACATTATAATTGCGTGCTTTAAGACTGTCAATCAGGTTAAGGCTATCTTTTCGTTTTGCAAAGTGGTTTTTTCCACCACCAAAAAACACATCAATATCAGTATTAAGAAAGTCTTTTGCGATGTCTTCATAATTGCCTCTGTTAGTGTTGTGAGCGATAAACGCAGCCGGGGTAGCGTGGGTAATTGTTGATGTTGCCACCAATCCGGTTGCTTTTCCGTGTTCTTCGGCAATCTCAAGAATTGTTATGTATTTATTCCCGTCTTTATCAACACAAATATGCCCATTGTTGGTTTTATTACCTGTTGCAATTGCAGTTCCCGATGCAGCCGAATCGGTGATCAGATCATTAGCAGAACTTGTATTTACAAGCCCGATATGTTTGCATCTTGCCATATTTGTTTTGTCTTTTTTAACTGTATAGGCAGCATACATCTGCGATAATCCCATACCATCACCAATCATAAGAATGATGTTTTTAGGTTTTGATTCTTTTTGTATTTCCTTCTCTGCACAAGCTGAAAAAAGAAATAAAATAATAAGTAAATAAATTAGCTTTTTCATTTGTTTATGTTTT
>JAIORY010000275.1 GCA_021107915.1 Bacteroidales bacterium
GCTAAAATAATAAAATACTTCCAAAGTTGAACTCCATGTTCAAGTTCATTTAACACTTGTTCAAGGTTTTTATCACCCAACTCAATCAATGTAAAAGTGTTAAGCCCCTTTGTTTTTAAAATTTCTTTTACCTTATCGGGATAATAATTTTCGAGTATTGATTCTCTTCTATCATAATTGAACGAAATCCCGCTAATGATATTATTATTATTAACAATATGATAATTCCCTGCTTCTTTGATTTGACCAAAAAGTTCCAGAATAACATTTGAATTTACATTTTTCTGAGCAGGAATAATCTCAAACTTAGAATCATCTTTTTTTATTCTAAAAACATTATCTCCGCTAAGTTTTGCTTTTTTTAGAATAATATTTTCTTTATCACCAATAGTGTAATACAATTTGTTTTCGCTCTTGCTAAGCAATGCAATTTTGTATAAAACCGGAACAAAAAGAGCATGTTTATGAAAATTACTGAATCTTGAATTTAAAGCAACCGACAACAAATAAATTCTGCCATTTCCAAATTTTCCTGCTTGAAGAAACGAGTTTCCATTCTGTATTTCCATTACCGATTCGGAAATAGTTTTGCTTAGCTTGCTAATTTTAAAATGCTGTCTTACAACCGGCAAATCAATATTCTCGGGTATTTCTTCAAAAACATCATTAAATATTTCATGATCAATATTTAAAATATCAACCTTCATATCAGAAGTATCTTTTTCGATAAAATAATTTGATTTTACTGATGTAAGGAAATCCTTGTATGAAACAAAATCCGGATCGGAAGAAGGAATAATTAAAACCGATCCTCCCTCAGAAATAAATTGTTTTAACTCGCGACTAAGTCCTGAAGACAACTCCTCAAGCTCATTTAAAATAATTAACTGATAATTGTTCAGTGAGGAATAATCAAGATTTTTAACTCCGACATTTTCAAATACAAAAGCCGAATCGTTATCGAATAAAGAATTAAGATAAATATTTTCTTCCTTTGAATTGATACTCAACACAGGCACCGAAGCCGAAACATTAAACGAAAAATGAAATTTATCATCATAAATAACAGGATAATCAGTAATCACCAACATAGCATTTTGTATCCCTGTTTCGTAATTAGTAAAAGGCATACTCATTTCTGTTTTCGAATTTGCCATGATATCAATACTTGCAACTGCCTTTTGGTTGCCGTTGATCATTAATTTTAACGGGATTTTTTCATAATCAATATCCGAAATATTTTTAACCCTCACCATAATTTCCGAATGTTGATTTACCTGAATTATCGGAGATTTAAACCAACAGCTATCAATAAAAACATTTCCCTGATTATTTGAAAGAACAGGAATAATATAATTTACAATATTTGTATCCTCAATAATTTTATCAAAATTTGATGTAGATTTTTGAAGATCGGAGATGAGATAAGATATTTTATTTCCCAATTCTTTTTCTGATAAAATATCGTTTTGAAATTTAATAATCCCGGAAATATCTTTCACAGAAGGAGACAAATCAACTTCTTTCAACAATTCCAAAAATTCATCACGATTAACAAAACGCTGATGTTTTGCTTCAAGATCATTTGTAAGCAACTGAAAAACATCAGACGAGCGGTAAGATTGGGCAATTTCGGCAGCTTGTTTTTTTGCATCATCAATCAGATACCCCTCCCCTGACCTGGCTTCCATGCTAAACGAATTATCAACATAAATACTTACTGCATTAGTTTTGTCCTGTTTTATAATAGTATTTGAAAGAGGGATGTATGGACGCGCAAAAGCAAAAACAAGAGCAATAATGGCGAGTATCCTCAATAAAAGAACGATAAGATGTTTCAGTTGCGACCGCTTTTTTGTTTGCTGCTTTATCTCTTTTATAAATCTGACATTTGTAAAATACACCTTTTTGTACTTCCTGAAATTAAACAAATGAATAATTACAGGAATACTCACAGCAAACAAAGCATACAAAATCGAAGGACTTACAAATTCCATTTAACGATCAAAATTAAAATTTAAGCAAAAGTAGAAAAATGAA
>JAIORY010000363.1 GCA_021107915.1 Bacteroidales bacterium
ATTTCATCAGCATCAAAGGCTTTTTGAGCTTCTTTGAGTGCTTCTTTCATAAAATATTCGTCGGAGTACATTGTTAGTATCATGTTGTTTCTTTTGTTACATTGCTCTGAAGTGAATCAGTAATTTTATAGTAAACTTAATTGATTATTAACTTTTGGGTGGAATGTTCCTATTATCATATATGGATTACGAGAACGGTAATGATGTAATTGTGATGTTCCCAGAAATAAATATAGGTCTTTAGTTTTGGCAAAGTCATCAAAATATTTCTTTTTTACATTTGCGACTGCTTTTTCCTCATCTCCATTACTTTGTTTCAAACAATTCCAATAAAGCTGTCCAATTTCCCAGTCTTCAATCATCATTTTACTTAATTTTCCTTCATTGTCAACAAATACGTATTTAAATTTGTAAGGAAGTTTTTTTACAACATCAAAAGGATTTTCAGGATGTTCGAAAAGATTAATTTGATCTCTATTTGCTTTCAGTTTTTCAATTTTCTTTTTATTCCATTCACGTTCTACTTTCTGAATTTCAAAATCCAATATTTCTTTTGGTTTGAAAACAGCTAATGAAGTACAGATATTTTTGTTTTTTGCTTCTAAAATAAGATTGTTCAAATTATTATAAACATTTTTAAGTACAAATTCTTTTCGTTTAGACCAATTATTAGCAGTATCAATATGATCAATGATTTTTATTTTACTATCATAAGAATAAGGGCGATAACTTTCAGGTCGAAAATCACTTTTGTTTTTTACTAAATCTAATTCAATCCAATCATATTTTTTGTATTGTTCATTATATGATTTTTTACGGAAAGGAATCGGGTAAATTCTGATCCAAGAACCATCTTCTCTAAAACCTGCAGTACAAACTAATTCATCATATTTTCCTGATATACTTGGATATGTTTTTACAGCAATAAGTACTTTTGTTAATGCCATTCTAAATATGTTTTAACTTATATTTGAATTGTGGGAGTTTTGTAATGGCTTCAGCTAAATGTTTTCTATGACATTGATTTATGTTAGCCTCAAAACATGTTAAAGCAATACGTTTGTTAGATTGTAATAAATTTAATAGTTCATTTTGTGTTGAAACTGTATTTTTTATTACCGTTTTTTTATATTGCACGAAAAGTTTATCATAATCAGATTGAGAATGAAGTTCCTTTCTTTGGTCAGATGCAATGCCTACTTGAGGGAAATGTAAATATTTTATTCCAATCTTTTCACAAGCATTTTTAAGTTGTTTTTTAGAAAATCCATATTTCATACTTTGTGCATTTCTTCGAACATCACAAAGTATTTTAATGCCGTTTATTATTAGTTTGTTTAAATACTGTTCAAAAGAAATACCTTCATAACCTATAGTAAAAAGCATTTCAGATTCTTTTCTCGGAGTATTAGCAATTACTTTTTCGTATTCCTCATTTGATAATATATCTTTTGCGATATTGCTATTAATTGCATAGAAAGGATATTTTTGATAGGTAATTTTTATTAATTCGGTAGAATTCATACTTCCATATAAGTTTCTAACATTTTTTAACGCTTGAATATCCTTTACTTTTAATTGAATTATATAATCAGTATTGTCAATTTTAGTCCATGTACTATTAGTTTCTGCGATTTGATTATAGTTTTTCATTATTTTCAAATCTGCATTTGCCTGAAATGAAAAACAACCGTATTTATAGGGAACAAACGAAAAATCTTTTTTGTCTTGAAATCTACTTGTAAGAAAAAGCAACTTTTGTAAATTTATCTTTTCTAATTTGTTATCGAATATTTGTAATAATCCCAATATTATTTTTCGTCTATAATACATAAACGCAAAGTTAATAAATCTTATATAATTAGTATCTTAATTTCTGTTTTAATCTGTGAATCTGTGGCGGTTTTTCTCTTCAAGTTTTTCTTTTCTTTAATGATATCCCAATCAGTAAAACTATCAAAGCCATAATAAATCCCGGGATAAAGGATGATTTTGCCTGGAATTGTTCGGGGCTGAAAACTCCATAGATAAAGAATCCCA
>JAIORY010000167.1 GCA_021107915.1 Bacteroidales bacterium
AATTCTATATCTGCAATTATTGTATTTTTATCCCTGAAATAAAAAAATTGATCATGAGCAATAAATTTAACCGTAGAGATTTTATTCAAAAAGGTACAGCAGCAGGAATTGGACTTGCATTGGGTTCAAAAATATTATCGGCTTATTCCAATGAAATTATAAAATTACCTCCACCTCAGGATTTCCCTTTGATAAATCCACCGATGGAAAAAGTACGTATCGGATTTATTGGTGTTGGATTACAGGGGACAGCTCATTTTGGTAATTTTCTTAAAATCAAAGGAGCTGAACTTGTTGCAGTTTGCGATATTGTAAAAAGCAAAGCCAAAAAAGTTCAAAAAATGGCTGTTGAAGCCGGAAGAAAAAAACCTGACATTTACACAAGAGGCGAAGAGGATTACAAAAGAATGTGCGAGCGTGATGATATTGATTTGGTTTTTATTGTTACACCATGGAAATGGCATGTGCCAATGTGCCTCCAGGCAATGAAAACAGGCAAACATGCAGCAGTTGAAGTTCCTGCGGCTACTACTATTGATGATTGCTGGAAGCTTGTTGAAACTTCCGAAAAGACAGGAAAATATTGCATAATGATGGAAAATTGCAATTATGACCGTTTTGAAATGACCATGCTGAATATGGTTAAAAATGGTCTTCTTGGAATTCCTTTACATGCCGAGTGTGGTTATTTACATGACTTGAGATGGGTAAAACACGATATGAACGGAGAAGGAATTTGGAGACGTGAACATTCAATGAAGAGAAACGGTGATTTTTATCCAACTCACGGTTTAGGTCCGGTAGCTCAATGTCTTGATATTAATCGTGGAAATCAGTTTGACCATCTTGTTTCTATGGGTACGAAAACCAAAGGACTACATATTTATGCCGAAGAAAGATTTGGAGCAGACAGCCCTCAGGCAAAAGAAAAATTCACTTTAAGTGATATTGTTACAACACTAATCAAAACAAAAAACGGAGAAACAATAGTTTTAAAACACGATACAAATAACCCGCGTCCTTATAGCCGCGATATTTATTTTCAGGGTACAAAAGGCGTAATAAGAAAATATCCCGAATCAAAGATTTATATTGAAGGAGTCAGTCCGGCGCATCGTTGGGAAGATTTTGAAAATTACAAAGAAAAATATAAACATCCCGTATGGAAAAAACTTGAAAAAGAAAGTGAAGGTGCGGGACACGGCGGCATGGATTTTATTGAAGATTACAGGCTAATTGAAGCACTTATCAACGGCAGAGAACCGGATATGGATGTTTATGATGCTGCTGCTTTAAGTGTGATTACCGAACTTAGCGAGCGATCAATTGCTAACAATTCGCAAGCTCAGGCATTTCCTGATTTTACGAGAGGACAATGGAAAAGACCAAGAGAATTGCAGGTTATGAAGTTTTAATATATTTGTAAACGCAAATTAATAAATTAAATATATGTTAATAATTGGAATTACCGGTGGTTCAGGCTCAGGAAAAACCACCGTTGTTAATAAGATAATAAATAATCTTCCAGAGGGATCTGTTTCGGTTATTTCTCAGGATTCATATTATAAAGATAACGGGCATCTTTCGCAGGAGGAAAAGAAAAATATCAACTTTGATCATCCATCATCAATTGAATTTGAATTATTAATAAAGCATTTGGATATGATTAAAAAGGGGGAAACTATTCCTATGCCAATCTATTCATATATTACTTGTGCGCGTGAAAAAGAAACCATTAGCGTTCAACCGACAAAAGTTGTGATAGTTGAAGGAATTTTAATTTTTACAAATTATGAATTAAGAAAACGTCTTGATGTAAAAACTTATGTTGATGCTGATGACGACGACAGGCTTATGAGAATTATCTGGCGGGATATTGAAGAACGTGGACGATCATTTAAACAGGTTTTAGACCATTATCAGGATTTTGTAAAGCCTATGCACTTACAATTTATCGAGCCAACAAAAAGATTTGCAGATATAATTGTACCACAAGGAGGCGAAAATACTGTCGCAAT
>JAIORY010000214.1 GCA_021107915.1 Bacteroidales bacterium
GCTCCCTTTTTTTTTAATAAAAATGATACTTTTGCAAGCTAAATGATATCAATAAATAATCTTTCAGTACATTTTACAGGAGAGTTTCTTTTTAAAAATGTTTCTTTTAACATCAGAGAAAAGGACAGAATTGGTTTGGTTGGTAAGAATGGAACAGGAAAAACTACTATTTTAAATATCATTGCCGGAATACAAAAACCTGAAACCGGTGAGATAATATTACCATCCGGGCAAACCACAGCTTATCTTCCACAGGAAATGAAAGTAAGTAGCAGAAAAACTGTTTATAATGAGGCTCTTACTGCATTTGTAGAAATCCTTAATGTAAAAAAACAAATTAAGAAATATTCTGATGAATTAGCACTACGAACAGATTTTGAATCTGATGAATATTTAAATATTGTAAATAAGCATAGCGAAGAAAGTGAAAAATTCAGGATAATAGGTGGTTTGACAATCCAAGCTGATACTGAGAGAATACTTGGCGGTCTTGGATTTACAAGGGATGATTTTGACAGACCTTTACAACAATTTAGTAATGGCTGGCAAATGAGAGTGGAGCTTGCTAAGATACTTCTTCGCAAACCCGATCTTTTATTATTGGACGAGCCGACTAATCATCTTGATATTGTTTCTATACAATGGCTTGAGGGCTTTTTGATAAAATATAGAGGTGCAATAATCCTTGTCTCTCATGACAGGGCTTTTTTGGATAATATCACTTCAAGAACAATTGAAATTTCCGGAAAGAAAATATTTGATTATAAGGGAGGATATTCAGATTATATTTTAAAACGACAACAACGCCTTGAACAACAGAAAGCCACGTTTAATAATCAACAAAAGGAAATACGACAGATAGAGAGATTTGTTGAAAGATTCAGATATAAAAGTACAAAAGCAAAACAAGTTCAGTCAAGAGTGAAAATGCTTGAAAAAATGGATGAAATTGAAATTGATGAAATTGATAATTCTTCTATACATTTTAAATTTCCTCCTGCTCCTCACTCTGGTAAGATAGTAATAAACACAAAAGATATAAGTAAAAATTTTGGAAGTAAAAATATTATTAATAGTATTGATTTTCTTGCTGTAAAGGGAGAAAAGATTGCTTTTGTTGGAAGAAATGGTGAAGGAAAATCTACTATGTCGAAAATTTTTGTTGGAGAATTGGATTATAATGGAGAACTTAAAATAGGACATAATGTAAAAATTGGCTATTATGCCCAAAATCAATGGGAAATGCTGGACCCTGATAAAACAGTTTTTGAAACTATTGATGATGTGGCTATTGGTGATATCAGAGCAAAGATAAGAGGTTTGCTCGGTAGTTTTCTTTTTAGTGAGGAAGATATTGAGAAAAAAGTGAAAGTTCTATCGGGAGGTGAAAAATCAAGATTGTCACTTGCAAAATTACTTCTCACACCGGTAAATATGCTTATTCTTGATGAGCCTACAAACCATCTTGATATGCAGTCCAAAGATATTTTGAAAAATGCTTTATTGAAGTTTGATGGTACTTTGATAATTGTGTCGCATGACAGAGATTTTTTACAGGGTCTTACAAATAAGGTATATGAGTTCAAAAATAAAAATATTAAAGAGTATCCCGGAGATATTTATGATTATCTTAATTCAAGAAATCTGGAATCATTAAAAGAGCTTGAAGTATTTGCAAAAGAAAAAACATCTTTTGTTAAAAAGAACAATAAAACTGATAATAAAATTAAATGGGAGCAAAACAAAGAACTTGACAAGAAGTTAAGAAAAGTAAAAAGGCAGATCGAAAATTCTGAATCAACAATTGAAAAACTGGAAAATGAGATTGTTGAAATAGATTCTTTTTTGTCGAATCCTATAAAAAACAACGAGATGCTTTCATCAGGCGAAGTCTATAAAAATTATAATGAACTTAAATCACGCCTAAGTTCTGAAATGAATAAATGGGAAGACTTGCAAATTGAACTTGAAGGACTTGAAGAAAAGTGATGGAGTAGTGGAA
>JAIORY010000442.1 GCA_021107915.1 Bacteroidales bacterium
AAACCCTAAGCGTACAAGTATCTCTTAATCTTTTTGGTTGCAGTTCGTTCAAAAGGTGTTGTTTGTTCAATAACAAGCTGAATACGTGAGAATTTATTAACATGTGCATTAATATGCGATTGAAGTTCGTTCAGAAGTTCTTTCTTCTTTTCTTCAAAATAATTTCTGGCATCTTCTTTTAAAATATTTAAACGCTTTTCAATATCTTCATAATTCAGGTGAACCAAAGCCACTATTTTCCCTTTTTTCTCAATAACTAAAGATTCAACAACATGCTTAAAATTGTTTATTATTGATTCAATATCTTCGGGATAAATGTTCTCTCCACTGGAACCAACAATCATACTTTTTGAACGACCTTTTATAAAAAGAAATCCATCTTTATCCAAAGTTGCAAGATCGCCGGTTTTAAACCAACCGTCTTCGGTAAAAACTTCTTTAGTTAGTTTAGGCTCTTTATAATAACCCATCATAACATTATTACCTTTTGCCAATATTTCGCCCTCACCTGTTTTTGAATCGGGATTGTCCAATTTAAGTGTAACACCTTTCATTGCAGGGCCTGTTGACCGGTACTTAATATTTTGTGGATTAGCTCCGGCAAGCATTGGTGCTGTTTCGGTAAGTCCGTAACCAACTGCATAAGGAAATTTTGCTTCGCGTAAGAATTTTTCAACTACAGCATCAAGTTTTGCTCCGCCAACACCGAAAAATCTTAAGTTTCCACCAAATGTTTTCATTAGTTTTTTTCCGGCAAGATAGTGGAATAATTTCCTTGTTGGAGAAAGTGAATAAAGTGATCTCATAACAGGGCTTCCCGTAAATTTCGGTCTTACACTTTTTTGATATATTTTTTCTATAACCATCGGAACACTAAGTAATAAACTTGGTTTTACTTTTGCCAGAGCCGGTAATAATATACTTGCTGTTGGTGGTTTACGTAAATAAAATATTGATGCACCATTTAATATTGGAAGCAAAAAGCCAAGAGTATTTTCATAAGTATGCGAAAGCGGCAAAATAGAAAGGAATCTATCAGACTCTACAATATCCTGAACAGACTGAACATCCACTACATTAGAAGCTATATTTTTATGTGATAACATTACACCCTTTGATTTTCCTGTTGTACCGGATGTGTATATTATAGTTGCTAAATCGTTTTCTCTGATTTTGTGAGTATATTCAAAATTGGCTTCAGTTGGTAGTGATGATTCAATTTGATCAAGTTGATCTTTTTTTGTGTTTTCTGGAATTATTCCAAAACTATCAAGTAAGATTCGTGTGTTTATTTTTTTATTGATTTCAGCAATTTTTGGATATAGATCTTTTGAAACAAAAATTGTTTTTGCACCGCAGTGTTCAAGAATATTTTCGACCTCATTTTTACTGAAATCCGGAAGAATAGGAACAATAGTAGCTCCCATTAAAGAAATGCCAAAATATGCAATTCCCCAGTTGGGCATGTTTGCGCTTAATATTGCAACTTTATCTTCGGGTTTGATTCCAAGATTATGAAGAAACTCAGAAACTTTATTAACATTATTATAAAATTGAGAATATGTTATAGCTTTTTCTCCAACAAATGACATCATATTATTGTTAGAAAATTTCTCAAAACTCTGATAAAGCAACGCTTTCAGAGTTAATTCTTTTAAATTTTGCATGTTAAGTTTGGTTAAATAAGGTTACGAAAGTAAAGTATTTTTTAATACAAATAGATTTTGAGCTTCTTTTAGTGAAAATAGTTATGCACATACTTAGAATTAATAAATGTGTAATGTATTATTTTACCTCACCCCCTATCCCCCTCTCCCAAGTGGAGAGGGGGAAGTAGAAGAAACTAACTTATTTTAATTTGTTAGTTTTTCTGTAATTTTTTTAAAAATTTTCATTAATAATTCCAATTATTTATAATCAGATAATATTATTTTCTTCTACTCTCAAACTCCCCTCTCTTTTGGAGAGGGGTTGGGGGAGAGGTTTCTTCGCCTCACCCCCT
>JAIORY010000328.1 GCA_021107915.1 Bacteroidales bacterium
GTTATTTCAAGATTATGAAATACATTTTGTACGTCATCATCATCTTCAAATATTTCAATGACGTTCATTATTTTTTTTGAGTGTTCAATGTCAAGAGTAATTGTTTCGTGAGGTATTCTTTCCAGTAAAGAATTTTCAGGCTCAATATTCATTTCTTCAAGTTTTTTCTGCATGTTGCCGAAATCCTCCATTGAAGTTGTTACAATAAAAAAATCATCATTAAGTTCGATGTCTTCAGCTCCTGCATCTATCATTTCGAGTTCAAAATCATCGCTGTCAAGTTCCCCTTTTGGAATAGTAAAAATTCCTTTTCTATTAAATAAAAAACTTAAAGAACCATTTTTGCCTAAGCTACCACTATATTTATTAAAGATTGACCTGACATTACTTACGGTGCGTTGAAGATTATCTGTAGTACATTCAACAAAAACTGCAATGCCATTTGGAAGATAGCCTTCATAATTTACTTCTGAAAAACTACTTGCATCTTTATCTTTCCCTTTGTTGATAGCTCTTTCGATATTGTCTTTAGGCATACTGGCACCTTTGGCATTTGAAATTGCAAGACGCAATCTGGGATTTGCATCAGGATCATAACCACCTTCTTTTACAGCTATTTGAATTTCTTTTACAATCTTCGAAAATATCTTAGATCTTTTGGCATCTGCAGCACCTTTTTTATGTTTTATTGTTGACCATTTGTTGTGACCTGACATAATAATTTGGTTTTATTAAGTAATATTTATTAAGTCCGCTTCAGGCGGTTCATTGTTAATTTAATACAAAATAGTTACATTTTTTCAAAAGGTAAAATTAGTAAAATTGAATCTATTATTGAAAATATTTATATTTTTTTTAGTTTTTGAAATGCTGATAATTATAAATAGTACCAATAAGAAAACTCAGTATTTTTAGTGTGACTTTAAGAAGGCATCAAGAACGAGGCTTGCGAAGTTTTTAAAATCAGGAGTTTACTTTTGTAAATGACTGGTTTTAAATACAAGCATAACGAAGTTATTGATGTTTTCTTAAAGTCACTAAATAAAAAAAGCCGCAGTATAACATTAAGTCGTACTACGGCAATATTACAGTTTAACCAATGTGTTTTTTACCAATCAGATAATGTTAAACCAATTGAAAACGGATAAAGTTCCGGTCCTTTATCAACCTTAAATAGAGTTGAAAGTGAGTAAGTTGCGAAAACGTTTACCCAGCCCCATCCAATGCGTGCTGTTGCATCCATTCTGAATGGATTCAAATGAAAATCATCAAATTTTTTCGATATTTTTTGATCGGGAGATGTAGCTGAAAAGACAGCCTGCCCTGTTTCGTCGTTCATTGTGTAATCTTTTTCAAGTTCTTCAAAAACTTTTTTAGTATGAGAAGTTATTCTTAAACCAAATATCATACCTGCTGTAAAGTGAAAGCTGTTAGATTTTTTGTATTTATTTGTCTGAAGCTCAAATAAAACAGGAAGCGTAAGATAAGTCGCAACAAGTTTGTTTTTACTGATAACTATTCCTTCATTAAAATAACCTTTTATTTCTGATGAATCTGAAATCAAACTTATATTATTTCTAAATCTGTAGTTGTTATATTCAAGTCCCAAACCGGTGGTTATTCCAAAAACCTGGCTTCTTGAAAGACTAATATTTTGTTCAAACAGATTAATTCCAACTTTTATTGATTTGCTCATATCCAGATCTAAATAATCATACGATTTGTCGAAATTCATATCGTAGTCAGGAGTGAGATATCCGTTAATTCCCAAGTCAATGCCTGCCCAGTGTCCGTCAAATTTTGGACGTTTTTTCTTTTTTTCTTTTTTAAGATTGTTAATATTTACTTTGCCGTCTTCATATACTTGTATTTTATGTTTTCCTACACGAACTTCTGTTTTGCCTTTATTTTCAATTACTTTAATTTTCATTCCTGCTACATTTATATTTATGGTATCTTCGTTAGGACTGGCATAAAAAATTAAATCTGATTTATCC
>JAIORY010000073.1 GCA_021107915.1 Bacteroidales bacterium
TAACTAAATCTGATTGCTTTAACAGGACTAATACGTGTAATAATTAAAGATGGAATAATAAGCATAATCAAACAAACAAGAAATGTTCCGGCATTTAAAATAATTATACTTAGCAAACTTAAATTTACCGGCACAAAAGAAACATAATACGATTCCTGATTTAAAGTTATCAGTTGAAAATAATCCTGCAATAAACATAAACCTATTCCTATTATATTGCCCCATAATAGTCCCCTCCCCACTATGTATGATGCATTATAAAGAAATATTTTTCTTATGCTTGCATCTCTTGATCCAAGAGCTTTTAATATTCCTATCATATTTGTTCTTTCCAGTATAAGTATTAAAAGTGTTGATATCATAGTGATTCCGGCTACAAGTGCCATCAAAACTAAAATAATCACCACATTCATATCCTGTAAACCCAACCATTCGAATATTTGCGGATTAGTTTCTTTTATTGTTTTTGCATTCAAATCGTAACCAATCTCATTATAAATAACATTACTAAATTTTTCTAATTCATCAAAATCATCAAGCAAAACTTCAAAACCACCTATCTGCTCATCTGTCCAGCGATTGAGTTTTTGAATATGCTTAATATCGCAAATAACATATAATTTATCAAATTCTTCAAGTTCGGTTTCGTATATTCCTTTTATACTAAATTTTCTTCCTCTGGGTTGAGAACCACTTCCCGAAACAAAATACATTCTTAAATCATCACCATTTTTTAGTTTTAATAATTTGGATAATGTTCTTGATATAATAACATTATCAGTTTTCACCGAATCATTTACAATAAAACCTTCCCCACTAACAATTTTATCTCCAAAAAATGACCAATCATAATCAGCACCAACACCTTTAAGAACAACCCCCTGTATCTGTTCTTTTGTTTTTATAATACCGGCTTTATTTGCAAAAACCTGTATATGTCGTATTCCTTCAATTGTATCAATATAAGGATAAAAGGATTGTTTTTTGCTAATTGGTGAATCTTCAAATGATTTATTATAGTCGTAGTTGCTAATTTGAATATGAGAACCAAAACCAATGACTTTTTCCCTTATTTCAAATTGAAATCCGGTAACAATAGCCACAGCAATTATCATAACAGCCAAACCTAAAGCAATACTAATTATTGCAATTTTAACAATAGGGCGTGAAAAGTTGTCCTTATTTTTGGATAAAATATGTCTTGCTATAAATAATTCGGTGTTCAATGTTTTGATTTTTTACAAAAATAGGATAAAATGATGATTATGATAATTTTCTTTTTTTGATTTCAAAAAAAACTGTATTTTTGAAAAGAATGTTTAAAGAAAAGTTAAAGATAATTAACTGTGGTATTTCTAAAATCAAAATCATCTGAGAATGAATAATGATGAACTTATTATACTATTGGAAACCTTGCTCGGCAATTCTGAGGAACAAAATTGGTTAGAATTCAAAAGCAATGCTTAATCTTGGGATGATTGATACAATGGGATATGGAATCTATACTATGTTACTTGAACAAAAGAAAAGATATTTTCCACTACCGGATTATTCAAATTCTAATTTAGAAAAAGTGATTTTGGAAATTTATGGGCAAGAAATAGATGAGAACTACTCAAAAATGTTGATGGAAAATAGCGAGCTTGATTTAGAAGCAGTAATTCTTTTAGACAGGGTGCAAAAGAAACTTTCCATTACAAAAGATGCTGCCGTCCTTTTACGGAAACAAAATCTTATTGAAGGAAGAAAACCAAATTATTTTGTATCAGCTTCGGTGGCAAAAATTACCGGGCAAAAAGCTGCATATTCTAAAAATAAAGGATTCAGTAAAATGTATTATCTTGATTTTTTACTTAAAGCAATAAATGAGCATGGTTCTTTGAGTAGAAAAGATATAGATGATTTGTTAATTGATAAGTTACCGGATATTTATAATA
>JAIORY010000081.1 GCA_021107915.1 Bacteroidales bacterium
CAAATCCATATTATCAAAAATTGTAATAATTTTGCTAATTATGAATTCAGAAAAAATAAAATTAAGAGCACTTGAGCCTTCCGATGCTCAATTATTATTTGAATGGGAAAATGATCAATCAATCTGGTATTTAAGCAATACTATTGCTCCATTCTCAAAATTCGATATCGAACAGTATATTTTAAATTCTGAGAAAGATATATTTTCGAATAAACAATTGAGATTAATGATTGATAAAAAAATATCAAATAGCGAGTTTCAAACTATTGGAAGTATTGATATTTTCGATTTCGATCCTATTAATAAAAGAGCAGGAATCGGGATTCTTATCATCAAAGAAGAAAGAAATAAAGGTCTTGCTTCTGAAGCTTTGGATGTTTTAATAAAATATGGTTTTGAAACTTTAGATTTGCATCAATTTTATTGCAATATTTCTACTGAGAACGAAGTTAGTTTAAAACTATTTAAAAAGAAAAACTTCCAACCGGTTGGAATAAAAAAAGCTTGGAATTTCAGAAATGGGAAATTTTATGATGAATACTTATTACAACTTGTTAATGAATGATTGATTGATTGATTGAATGGATGATTGATTTAATGGATGATTGATTAAATTTATCATCTATCCATAAAGTCATGTTCAAACAATTTAAGATTTTAGAATTCAGATTTAAGATTTAAAATCATAAATGCCGAGCTATGCTCGAGCATCTTCCGAATCCTCGGATTTGGGAATCCGGGACTCGAAGTTCTGCTTCGGGATCTAAAATTTTATCAAAAAAATAAAAAACTATATAAAAAAACATAAATGGCTTACTATCATCCAAAATACTCAAAAAATATAAAGAAAAAACGAACTGTTCTTCATAAGTTTATTATTTACATTTTAGGGCTGCTGATTATTGCAGCTTTAATAATAGGATACTTATTATACAATGTTATATATAAATCCAATGTTTGGCTCAACGAAAAAGAGCAACTTGCAATTTATATTCCTACAAATTCTAACTTTAATAATGTGAAATCAATCTTGTACGAGCATGGAGTTATCATAAACAGAAAGAACTTTGAATGGCTTGCAAAACAAAAAACATATCCCGGAAATATTAAAGCCGGTAAATTTTTGATAAAGGAAGGCATGAGTAATGATAAGTTGATAAATCTTTTGAGATCGGGCATAAACGAACCGGTACAATTAATTTTCAATAATATCAGAACAAAAAAACAACTCGCCGAAAAAATTTCCGAACAGATAGAAGCTGACGATGAAAGTATTTTATCGCTTTTGAATGACACTTCTTATATTAAAAAATTCGGACTTACTTCACATACAATAACAACTATTTTTATCCCTAATACTTATGAATTTTTCTGGAATACAAATGCGAAACAGTTTATAGAACGTATATATTCTGAGTCAAAAAAATTCTGGACAGACGAAAGAATAAATAAAGCCAACGAACTAAATATGACTACTATCGAAGTAATTACTCTTGCTTCGATAATTGAACAGGAAACTTCGAAAAACGATGAAAAACCCGTTATTGCCGGTGTTTACATCAACCGTCTAAATAAGAACTGGCGGCTTCAGGCTGATCCCACATTGATATTTGCACTTGGAGATTACGGAATCAAAAGAGTACTTAACGAACATAAGGAAATTGATTCCCCTTATAACACTTATAAAATAAGAGGTCTTCCACCGGGACCAATTTGCATTCCATCTATTGCATCAATTGATGCGGTTTTGAATTATGAGAAAAATAACTATCTTTATTTTTGTGCGAAAGATGATCTTTCGGGATATCATAGTTTTGCAAAAACAAATGCTCAACATGTGAGAAATGCAAGAGCATATCAGAAAGCACTTAATAAAATGAGAATATGGAAGTAGATGAATTT
>JAIORY010000032.1 GCA_021107915.1 Bacteroidales bacterium
ACAATTGAGTTTCACAAAGGCAAGCTCATTTACGGCGAAATAAAAGGGAAAAAAGTTATTGCCATGCAAGGCAGATTTCATTATTACGAAGGTTACGATCTTAGCGAAATAACCTTCCCGGTAAGGGTAATGAAATTTCTGGGAATAAAAAACATACTTATTTCCAATGCCGGAGGTGCCATGAATCTGAATTATAAAAAAGGCAGTCTGATGCTCCTCGACGACCACATAAATATGATCCCCGACAGTCCGCTCAGAGGAAAAGAATACCGTGAGTTTGGCAGCAGATTTGTTGATCTGAGCCAGCCATATTCCAAAACTCTTAACCAAAAATTATTGGCAATTGCTAAAGAAAAAAACATTTTACTTCATCAGGGAATATATGTTGCCGTGGCAGGACCTCAACTCGAAACAAGAGCCGAATATAGATTTTTCCGCTCAACAGGTGCTGATGTTGTCGGGATGTCAACCGTACCTGAAGCTATTGTAGCTAAGCAAATGGGACTTCCCTGTGCTGCAATTTCGGTAATTACCGATGAATGCGATCCCGATGATTTAAAAGAAGTTAATATTTCTGAAATCCTTAAAATTGCGGGAAAAGCAGAAGTAGGTCTGATTGAATTATTTGTTTCTCTTATTGAGGGATTGTAATTTGTTTTTAAAATCGTTATTCATTATTCGTTAATCGGAGTTCGATATTCAGTTTTCTTTCTTTCTGAATTTCGAATGTCGAACATCGATTAACGATTTCAGATTTAAAATTTGAAATCTAATATCATAAATCTAAAATTTTATCAACATAATTTACTTTATGGACAAGTACTGATTAATTACCTCAATCTAATCTTATGCCCGGGTTTCGGCTGCTCGCCTTCCTCCATATCATTCCATTTGTACAATAATCGCAACTGAATACCATATAATTGAGAAACGGAATACATGGTTTCAGTTTCAAGAAATGTATGAAATTTTTGTGTCCCTTTTCTTCTCTTTTTCTGAAGGTAAACAATCTGACCTGCTATTAATGAATCGTCTTTTGAAAGATCATTATACTTAGATATTTGCCATTCATAAACTCCAAATTCTTTTGCAATTAAATGAAAGTCATCACCTTTTCTTGCAAAGATCAACTTCTTACCATTATTTTTATATACTTTTCTACTATCACCGGCAATTTCTATCTGCTGAAAATCAGTTTCCTTTAAAAAAACATAATCAGGATTAAATTTGACATCCTTTTCTATTTTCTTTTTGGCTGTCTTTTTGGAAGGAGGTTTTGTAAAAACATCTTTGCTGTCGTATTTATACAACTCGTTTTCTTCGATAATTTTTATCAGCAACTTTGGATAATTTTTATTTGTAGCATATCCGGCTTTTTTCAAGCCTTTTGCCCACGACTTATAATCGGTAATATCGTATTTAAAAAGATCGGAATATCGTTGACGTTCAGTCAGAAAAAACGAATGATCGAGAAACGATCTTTCCGGATTTTTGTACTTCCTGAAACATTCCCTTCTTTTATCATCATGAGCATAGATTTTTTTTCCTTTCCAGCCTTTATGACATTTTATCCCAAAATGATTATTTCCTTTGGTTGCCAGTCTGCTGTTTCCATTTCCCGATTCAAGTATTCCCTGTGCAAGGGTTATACTTGCAGGAATCTTATATTTTTTCATTTGTTCGACAGCAATATCTTTATATTTTTCGATGTATTCTTCCCTACTCATTTTTTGAGATGAAACCGTTCCAAGCAAAAGGAAAAAAGATATTACCAGAAAATGGTATTTTATGTTATTCATTATACAAAAATAAAATTCATTCATTATCAAAATCAACATAGTTTTTTGTTTTTTAAACAACGAATTGTTATTAAAATTGGTATAATTGCAAAAAGAATGGA
>JAIORY010000158.1 GCA_021107915.1 Bacteroidales bacterium
TGTATTTTTCTCCCTGAAAACCATAATCAACAACTGCGGTAAAAGTCGGGGCTTTATTGAGTTTATTCATCTTTAAATTATAATCATTTGCATTTTTATAACTCTGGATTTGCTGTAATTCTTCCCTGTTATTTATTGCATTCTCTTGTGAATTTTGAAGTTCTTTTTCAAGAGAGACAAACTCTATTTTATCTGATATTTCAATTTCCGATTCAAGTGGTTTATTCAAAAGGAAATTAAAATATGCTTTTGATGATTTATTAAATTTTATAGCTTCGGCAATACTTTGTTCAAGTTTGCTAAGTTCTGCTTTTGAGCGATATACATTGTCAATTGTAATTTTATCGTTTGCAAAAAGCCGTTCGTTTACCCTGATATTTTCTTTTAGTAATTCGGTTGTTTTACCGGTAAGTTTAAGGACATGTATGGTTTTTAAATAATTAAAATAGGCAGTTTTTATTTCTGCAACTAATTCTCGTTTATAGCTTTCAACATCTGCCTTTTCAACATTTATCAGTTCCGATTTTATTTTTGAATTATAATGAATTTGCGGATTAAATATTGGCTGAACCAAACGTAATTTGGTTTCATGTTCTGTCGGTCGCATAAATTGTATTTCTTCATTTTTAATTTGTGGAAACCGGTTTGTTGAGGTTAATTGATTGAGTGTGCTATAAACTTGATTTAGCATATCACCAACGGGAAATTCAATAACACGCCCGCCATCAGCTACAGAATATCTTGCATTCAAACTCAGATTCGGCAGGAATAAACTTTTCGCTTCTTTCAAAGCAAATATGCTCTTTTGATAAGAAGATTGTTTTTGTTTTAAAGTAAGGTTACTTTGCAACCCTTCCCGGATATATTTTTCCAGAATATTGTTTTGAGCCGGAAGATAACTCATTAATATCAAAAATGATAAAAATAATATTGTCTTTTTTTTCATTATATAAAAAATTTGTTCTCATATTTCTCTGCGCCTTTGCGACTCTGCGTTGGAAAAAAATTGAACGCTGAGACGCTGAGATGCAGAGTTTTTTATTTCATTATTCAAAAATAAATTTCATTTCTCTCTGCGCCTTTGCGTCTCTGCGTTTAAAAATTTAATTCTCATTTTTAATTCCTTTTTTAATAATTTCAAATTGACTATTGATAATATCTTTTGCTTGCACACCGGTAAATTCAATGATTTTTTGTTTAGTTGAAATATATTGAAGAATACCATTGGTTTGCGCCCAAAGTGATTGTGCCAAAACATTTGCAGGAATATCATTTCTAATTGAGCCGTCAGCCATACCTTGATTAATAATTTGAATAAAAGAATTCAACGGATTATCCTCTTTAAAAAAATTCTCACATTTATCTTTAAAATCACAAATTTTGCAATCAGTACTTTCAAAGTAAACCATTACTTTAAAATAATTACTATAATTGTTTAAAAAGGCAACATAAGTTTTTCCAATTTCAAAACAATTTTCAAAACCGGTTTTATATTCAGAAATTGATTCTTTAAACATTCTATTTAAAATATTTATAGCTCTCAATTTTATTTCAAAATAAATTTCTTCCTTGCTTTTAAAATACAGATACAAAGTGCCTTTGCTAAGTTCGGCTTCTTTGGCAACTTCATCCATTGTTGAATTGTTTAATCCTTTTTTAAAGAATATTTTTTCGGCAGCATCAATTATATCGTTTTTTCGCTGCTCTTTTTCTCGTTCTTTACGTTCTGATATACCCATGTCTATAAAATAAGTTAATGACTAAAATATGACCAAGAGTCATATTATGCGTAAAAGTATAACAATATTTTTATTTGTCAAGTTTTTTTTGAATTTTTTATTTTGGTTTACAAATCAAATGCTTTTTATTTTCTTTCTCAATTTTCCAACA
>JAIORY010000349.1 GCA_021107915.1 Bacteroidales bacterium
CGTAAAAGCGTGATTGTTTCATTTATATCTCTGTTGAAATCATATCTTATTGTAGCACCCCAGCCACCATAAGTGAAATTTCTTAAATCATAAGGAAGCATAGCTTTATCAATACCTTTCATCTTCCTTGTCGGGACGGCATGCCAGATAGACACAAGATTTTTTACCCCTTTTATTTCATCAACAAGTTCCATTCCTGCCGGTGTTGACTGGTCTCTTTTTTCTTCATTTGCCAAAGGATGTGTGTTTCCCATGTGCGGGGCACATTTCGTAAGATTTGTCAAAACATTAATTGCCATAAGAACATTAATATCGGCTTCGCAGGCAGATGGAATGCCTTCTTCTTTTAATAAAGAATGTGCCAGGCAAAAGGTATATTTTTCTTTATCTAAAATTTGTGTGGCACAAATCTCAAAACACGGAACAGTAAAAGCATTACACTCATATTTTACTAATAATTTCTTAACCGCGAGATAAAATTTTACAGAATTCAAAACATATTTTGTTTCTATGTGTGATTTTTCTGCATTATCAACAAGGTCTTTTGTGAGTCTTTCCGCTTCTTCCAAATCTTCATTTGTCAGAAGATGAACTTCTTCAAGAAGCTCTTCCGTATTAATGTAAGTAAACCTGACACCAAGGTCATTTTTTAATCCTTCAATATCGGTTATTGTACTGAGCACACCTTTTGATACAATATCATTTTTTAGAGCAACAAGCACGTTGGTATTGCTAATTGCTTTTTTTACCCTTAAAAGTGAAAGTCCGCGATTTGCATGTTCGTGGTCGATGTAGCCATAAGCTTCAAGACCTTTTGCTTTTAAATATGCTGAAGCATCAGTACTGGCACAGCATCCGATAATTCCCACCGGCTTTTTATATCTCACTGCAAGTTCAACAGCAGGAAACTGATGAAAAACTCCGTCAAAGAGAAAAAAGTCAGTTTCTCCAACATCAGATAATACTTTTTTCATTTGTTCGTCCCGAAGTATAAATTCATCAGTCCATGTCAGGTAAGCAGGGGACAGCATATTTACTTCTTCGGAATATCTTGTGCTAAGGTCTTTTTTAAAGCTCTCAAATTTTTCCTTTCCGATTTTTATATCAAATTCCGTTGTAAGCGACTCGGACGGTCCTGTTCTGCATGGTCCTTCATATTCATGCTGATGAATAAGATGAAGATATGCAGGTTTGACATTTAGTTTTACGTCAATTGCTTTTTTGATTTTTGTTTTCATAGTTTAATTTTTTTGTTTTCTCTGTGCCTTTGCGCCTCTGCGTTTAAAATATTTGTTTGATTGAACGCTGAGACGCAAAAATGCAAAGATTTTATTTTTCTGTTATTTCCGAATGTCTCATTTTATTTTCCCTTTTTTATCCGTGCAAATCAGCGTTATCCGTGTCATCTGCGTTCCATTATTTTAAAATAACTTTCATCTCAACTTTTTCCAACTCCGGCAAATTAATGTATCCTTCATCTTTGTTGAAATCTGTCCAGTTCTCTCCGTTTATTGTTACTTCTTTAATTTTTACCGATAGGTCTTCAAACGGAGACGGATAAAATTTTTCATTTTTTTCAGGAGATTGAATACAATAATAAAACTCAACAGCTTTGTCATTTACCCATAAATCTAAATAAAGAGAAATTAACAGGCTGTATTCCATTGAATGATAAGAAGTTTTATCAGCAGCAGCTTTTATATCATCTTTTATTTTTCCGTCAATGAAAACGCCTCTATAAGTGTCGCCATATTTTTTATCAACAAAATACTTATTCCAGAAATCAGCACCTTTTTTGAATTGAGCAAGATATTTTTGGTCTCCGGTAAGTTTATAATTAAAAATGTCGAACATATTTCCATAAACCTGTATCC
>JAIORY010000377.1 GCA_021107915.1 Bacteroidales bacterium
AAATATTTAGACAGAACTCATGATCCTGCTCAGGCGGAAAAAGCAATAAAATTTTCTCAGGACATAGGATTTAATAACCTTACAATTGATCTTATTTACGGAATTCCAACTTCAACAAAAATGATGTGGGAACAAAATCTTGAAAAGTTTTTTTCTTTCCGGATTCCTCATCTTTCGGCATACTCGCTTACTGTTGAACAGAAAACGATTCTTTATCATCAAATCAAAAAACAAAAACTAAGCTCACCTGAAGAAAATAAAAGTATTGAGCAGTTTAAAATACTTCTTGAAAAAAGCAGAGAAAACAATTTTATTAATTACGAAATTTCCAATTTTGCTAAAGAAGGATATTTCTCAAAACATAACAGCAACTACTGGCTTGGCGAAAATTATCTTGGGCTTGGTCCTTCGGCGCATTCGTTTAACGGAATTTCACGACAGTGGAATATTTCGAATATCACAAAATATATTGAATTAAAAAACAACAAAAATATAATTGCCGAAAAAGAAATCCTGACAAAAAATCAGCAATACAACGAATATATTTTAACTTCATTAAGAACAATTTGGGGATGCGATTCTGAACATATTAAAAATGTATTTGGGAAAAAATATCATGAGTTTTTTATAAAATCATCACAAAAATTCATTGCTGAAAACAAGATCATAAAAAACGAGAATAATTTTGTTTTAAGCGAAGAAGGAAAACTTTTTGCAGACGGGATTGCTGCGGAGATGTTTTTTGTTTGAAATAAAAAAATCATTCCCTTACAAAGGTTTGAGACTCTCGTAAGGAAATCTGATATGCTTTTTGAGAAAATATAAAATAGTTGATTGACTGATGTGTCAGGCTTTCTCAATTTTTTCGATCAACTCTTTAATTTCATCCCACTGATTTTCGAATAATTTTGCACCCGTATTTTCTATTACTCTGCCTGAAAGAAGTGCTCCTATCTCGCCACATTTATCCAAAGATAGATTATTAACCATCCCGTAAAGGAAACCGGAAGCATAAATATCTCCGGCACCGGTAGTGTCAATTGGGGTAACATCAATTACACCGGCTTTAAATACTTTATCGCCTTTTTTTATCATCGAACCTTTATCACCGATTTTAACCACGGCAATATCACAAATGCCCCCTAAATGAATTAGTGATTCTTCAGGTTCTTTTCCTGTGAAAGACTTGGCTTCTTCTTCGTTGGCAAAAACAATATCTACATATTCTTCGACAATTTTTTTTAGAAAGTCGAGGTTATCTTCAACAACATTATAACTTGCAAGATCAAGAGAAATGATAAGACCGTTTTCTTTGGCGAGCTGGACGGCTTTTTCTAATAAACTATGATTTTGAACGAGGTATCCTTCAATATGAAAATAATTATATTTACTGAAATCGAATTTTTCAAGGTCTTCAGCAGTTAATTCAACAGCCGCTCCGAGGAAGGTAGCAAAAGTTCTTTCTGAATCGGGGCTTATAAATCCAATGGCACAACCCGATTCATTATTACTTAAAATTAATTCAGGAGTAATTTTACTTTTGATAAGATCATCACGGAAGAAGTCGCCAAAATCATCTTTTCCAACTTTTCCGATAAATGCTGTTTCAACTCCAAGTTTTGCAAGCCCGTGAATTGTGTTTGCAGCAGAGCCTCCCGAAGATTGGCTTTTTTCAAGATGTGTTGTTCCTTTTGTGATAATTTCAACAGCAGCTTCATCAACAAGTTGCATACTTCCTTTTGGGAGATTGAATTTTTTTAGAATGCTATCATCTTCTAATTTTGTCATAATGTCAACAAGAGCATTACCCATTCCTAATATTTTTGTCATAGTTTTAGTTTTGTTTTATAGCCAAAATT
>JAIORY010000296.1 GCA_021107915.1 Bacteroidales bacterium
GATTAAGGGTTTCGTGTAATTGTAATGGGTTGATAACCATACCGGGTTGAGTAAGGACAATATCCTGAACTGTATTAGCACCGGCATTTATAATCACACTATATACAACAACATTGTAACCGGCTTTCCATCCCTGAAGATCCCATGTTCCTGATTGAACAGGGTCAAGTGAATAATATCCATCTGATGCGGATGTGGTTGACATTGCAAGAGCTTCAATTCCTACAGTGGCACCGGCAATTGTTAATCCGTCACCATTAAATACATATCCATCTATGGTACCAATTGTTGGACAATCTCCGAATAAAACACCAGGTCCTATTCCTGTAGGTGTAGCATAACCTGCACCATCTGTATAAACAACATCGCCACCGGCATCAATAATTTCATATGTATTTTCATATGCCCAATTACCGGGAGAATAAGATGTAGTTATTTCTGATCCTGTTAAAACAGAAAAAGTATGATATTCAGGACCAGAACCAGAAGCCAAAGTGATATTACTTAAAACAGCAGAACCATCAACATAAACTGTTACGTGTCCACCATTCCAACCATCTCCATACTGATCATACAATGCAATCTGGTAATCACAAGGAGCCAGAATTGCTCCATCAAGTGTGAAAGTAAAATCAGTATTATTACCCCAAAGAGTATTTACAGAAGTCCATGTAGCTGGTAAGCCAAAACCACCACCTGGATTTCTCCAATGAGAAATTGTGTTATGTATTGTATTGTTCCTTGTCCAGAACCACTGCCCATTAGAAGCAAATGGCGCAGCATCCTGAACTGACATCCAGTAATGTCCGGCAGCAAGATTTATTCCACTTGCAGGGAGATCTATTGTCATATCTCCTGAATTATCCACAGCAGTAACACCCATAAACGAGGCAAATGGTGTTGCATTAGGTATTCCACCGGCATCATTATAAAACTCTACATTCGCAACATTAAATGGGCCTGGTGAACCAGAACCGTACACTATAACGGTTTGAATATTCCAGTCTTCGCCTGTTGGAACTAAAAAGTCATCAGCACCTTGACAGTCATACGCGTTATACGCTGTCTCGAAATCCTGAGATGCACTTCCATTTGTATGAAAGTCCACCTGCTCATACAACACAGCTCTGCTATCCGCAGGAGCCATGACTGTTTTGCCGGCATCAACGGTATTGCTTATTTGCATCTGCTGAGCAAACACAAAAATCGATGATAATAACATTACCACCGAAAGTAAAAATACTTTAGTAAATTTTTTCATAAGAATAGTTTTTGGTTAGTAATTATTTTATTTATAAAATTAATTAAACAATTTACATAATTTATTAAACGTCAAAATAATAATTCAAAAAAAAACGTATTTCAAATACTTATTTAAAATGTATTATTTATATACTATTATTTATAATAATTCCATCATTAATGCAGACGTATTTTTTTAAAAAATAGTTGCGCTAATGTACAAAAGATTTTTAATATAAAATTTTTTAAGGATTTTTCATTCAGATAATTACAAAATTCCACTTCAATATTTTATTTTTCATTTAATATTTTTTAGTATTTTTTTTCAAAATATATTTTAGTGAACTGCAATAATAATCAATAATGCAAAGTCTTTTTCAATTTTATTGATTGCAAATTATTATTACAATAATAATTTATATTTATCATTATTAAGACAGAATCTAAAATACAAATATTTCTTTTAATAAATTTTAAACATTTTAATAAATTTTATGATTTTTTCATTTTTTAGCAAAAAAAAAGGGAGCTAATCAGCTCCCTTTTTAATTCTGTTCAAATTAATGATTATTTCGTGATAGTAACTCG
>JAIORY010000027.1 GCA_021107915.1 Bacteroidales bacterium
TAAACTTCCTCATATTAGAAAAGAAACGATTGAGAAAATATTTGAGCAACCTTATATAAGTCCAAAAAAGTTAATAGACCAAAATGTAAAAAGCTTGAATACAGCGAAAAAATACTTAGGTCAAATGGAAGAACTGGGAATAATGATTCCAAAGAAAATTGGAAAAGAGATGGTTTATTTAAATATTGATTTATTTAACTTGCTATCTGAGACTTAATGATAAAACCGACCGGCACTCTTTTCTGCCGAATAAACATTGCCTTTGTTTTCTTGCTTTTTTATATCACTATTGCCTTTGTTTTTTGTATTTTTTAATTGATATTGCCTTTGTTTTTTAACTTTTATGTTGTACTTTTGCCTTTGAAAAATGTCAAAAAATCAAAACAATGTATATTAAAAGACAAATAGACAGAGAATTAGCAACATGGAGAAATTCTCCAAAAAATAAACCAATTTTGTTGCGAGGTGCCAGACAGGTTGGAAAAACAGAAACGATAAGACAGTTAAGTAAACAGTTTGATAATTATCTTGAAATAAACTTTGAAGAAAACCTGCATGTCCATTCTGTTTTTTCAGGGAATCTTTCCCCTAATGAACTCTGTGAAAATCTTTCAGCGATTTTCAATGTTTCTATTCAGTCTGGTAAAACTTTACTTTTTTTTGATGAAATTCAAACATGTATTCCTGCCATCCGGTCACTTCGTTTTTTTTACGAAAAAATGCCTGAACTTCATATAGTAGCAGCCGGTTCTCTTCTGGAATTTGCATTATCGGAAATTCCTTCATTCGGAGTTGGAAGAATTCGTTCAATGTTTTTATATCCAATGTCATTCGATGAATTTTTATCCGCTTGTGATGAAAATTTACTTCTTGCAAAAAAAAATGATGCCTCGCCGGAAAATCCTTTAAATATTGCCTTACATAGTAAATTGCTAAACTATTTAAAAAAGTTTATCATACTGGGAGGTATGCCGGAAGCAATATCAACTTATGTGAAAACTAAAGACATTAATCTTTGTAATCAAGTCTTGGATGATTTGATTTTTTCGTTAAACGATGATTTTCGTAAATATAAAAAACTAATACCTGTATCTCGAATCAAGGAAGTTTTTGATTCTGTGGTGATGCAATCCGGTAATAAATTTGTCTATTCAAAAGCTGCCATACAATCAAATCACAAACAAGTTAAAGAAGCTTTGGAATTGTTGATTATGGCAGGATTGGTTTACCCTGTAAAACATACGGCAGCTAATGGTTTGCCTCTCGGTGCAGAAGTAAATCCGAAAAAACAAAAAATGATATTATATGACACAGGCATCTTTTTGAGAATATTAAGCATTGATATATCAGATGTTCTAATTTCAAATGATTTTAATATAATCAACAAAGGAAATATAGCTGAGCAATTTGTTGGGCTTGAACTTATAAAAGCTGCTTCTTGTTATAAAAAACATGATTTATATTACTGGCATCGTGAAGCCAAAAACAGCAATGCGGAGGTAGATTATTTGATATCCAAGAATAATGAAATTTTTCCAATAGAAGTTAAAGCCGGAACAAAAGGCTCAATGCAAAGTATGTATCTTTTCCTGCAAGAGAAAAAAAGAAAAAAAGGAATTAGGATTTCTGCCGAGAACTTTTCACACTTTAATAATATTGATGTTTATCCGCTTTATGCTGCTTCAAATATTTTATAAAAAACCTCTCCCCCGACCCCTCTCCAAAAGAGAGGGGAGTTTGAGCGCAAAAAAAACCTCTCCCCCGACCCCCATAGCCGTCAAGTTAAGGAAATTTTAGACATAATCATCATTGGAGTTATGCTGC
>JAIORY010000172.1 GCA_021107915.1 Bacteroidales bacterium
TTCGCTTATGACTGGGAATATTGGATAAGCCCACAAGATGAATCTATTTACATTTCGCCATCATGCGAACGCATAACAGGCTACAGCTCAAATGAGTTCATGCAAAACCGTGAATTATTAATATCAATTGTTCATCCCGATGATGTTGCTAATTTGAAAAATCATAAACACAATATTCTTGATAACAAAGAAATTGAACCGATAGAATTCCGTATTATCACAAAAAGTGGAGAAGAACGCTGGATTGGGCATGTTTGCCAAACTGTTTACGATAGTAATGGGGTTAATATCGGAATTCGCGGTAGTAACCGTGATATTACAGAAAAAAAGTTAGCAGAGTCAGCCTTACAGGAAAGCGAAGAAAAATACCGCACCTTAGTTGAAACTATAGAAGAAGGAATCGGGAATGTAGATGAAAATGAAACTTTTACTTTTGTAAATCAGGCTGCTGCTGATATTTGCGGCTATTCAAAAGATGAAATGATTGGAAAAAACTTAAAGGAATTAACATCACTAGAAATGTTTCAGAAAATTCTTGAAGAAACCTCAACGAGACAAAAAGGAGACTCAGGTTCTTATGAACTTCAGATACTTAGAAAAAACGGAGAAGAAAGAATTATCACAGTATTAGCAACTCCAATAATTACAGAGAATGGAATACATAAGGGTTCTTTTGGAATATTCCATGACATCACCGAGCGCAAGCAGGCAGAAGAAACGTTGAAAGAGAGCAGAGATCAATATGAATCTCTGTTCAACCAGGTTGCTGACCCTGTTGTAGTCTTTGACCAGGAAACAAAGAAGTTTCTTGACTGCAACACAGCTATGATCCATAAGTATGGATACTCGCAAGATGAATTGTCTGGAATGACTCCACTTGAGCTGCACCCTGCTGATGAAGATATTGAGAATGTTAAGATAAATATTGATGACAAAAAGAATGTTTCACCAAATGAATATCTGCACAAAGGAAAAGACGGTACTATATATAATGTTGAGGCTCACTCAAGGGAAATTTTTTACAAAGACCGAAAAGCGTGGATTACCATCATAAGAGACATCACCGAGCACAAGAAGGCAGAAGATGCATTAAAAGCAAGCGAAATCCAATTAAGAGAGCTTAATGCCACAAAAGATAAATTCTTTTCAATAATTGCACACGACCTAAGAAGTCCTTTTAACACAATGCTGGGTTTTTCTGAACTATTAAATGAGGAATTTGATGAACATAGTACAGAAGAAAAGAAAAAATTTATTGGGATTATCTACGAAGGTTTACAAAACACTCTTAAACTACTTGATAATTTACTTTACTGGGCGCGGTCTCAAAAAGGAACTATTGTTTATAATCCCGAAAAAATAAATCTTTATTTAAAAGCCAAAGAAACGTATGACTTTTTAAACCAATCAGCCGAAAAGAAATCAATAAAACTAATAAATCAAATAGCTGAAAATGTTTATGTTGAAGCTGATATAGATATGCTTGCAACAATTATCAGAAATTTATTCTCGAATGCCATAAAATATACGCATAAATATGGCAAAATTACAATTAAAACATTTTTAGTTCCAGACGAAAATAATATTCAATACGTAGGAATAAGTGTAAGCGATACCGGTGTTGGTATTCCCAAAGAGATGCAATCTAAGTTATTTGATATTGGCGAAAACACATCAATGCAAGGAACAGAAAATGAAACAGGAACAGGACTTGGTTTAATATTATGTAAGGAATTTGTAGAAAAACATGGTGGTAAAATTTGGGTAGAAAGTGAAATTGATAAAGGGTCAACGTTTTATTTTACAATTCCAAA
>JAIORY010000341.1 GCA_021107915.1 Bacteroidales bacterium
AACAACTTAATGACCATCAATCGGAAGAGTAAAATAAAAAAGACTTCCTTTACCAATTTCACTTTCCACTCCTACTTGTCCTCCTAATTTTTTTATTAAACGTCTAACAATTGAAAGACCTAATCCTGAGCCTTTAATTTGAACTTGATCGAGTCGCTCAAATTTTTTAAAAAGACGAGTTTGATTTTCAAGAGATATTCCTAACCCATTATCACGAACACAAAAACGCACCATACCTTCAGGTACATTATTAGTTTTACCGGTATCGGCAGTAAGCTTTATACGCAGAGGTTTCCCTCCAAATTTAATGGCATTGCTTATATAGTTTACCCATACTTGTTCTACCCATGATGAATATCCTAAAACGGATGGAAAAGTATCAGGAAAAGTAATTTCGGCATTACTTCTTTCTATCATTTGCGACAAGCTGTTTATTGCTTTGCTAACAACATCGCTCATATTTATTACCTCAATTTTAATTTCTATTTTCCTCAAACTGGAAAATAAAATCAAATCATTAATAATATTGTTCATTCGATTACTATCATGAACTATTTGCTTAATATAATCTTTGATTTCTTCTTCTGAAAGATTGGAAAATTCCTCTTCCAAAAGTTCAGAAAAACCAATGATAACTCCAAGTGGATTTTTCAAGTCGTGAGCAACAGTATGGGCAAAATCATTTAATTCTTCATTACGATCTTGTAATTCAAGGTTTTGTTGTTGTATTTTTTCCTCCGCCTGTTTGCTTTCTGTAATGTCTCTTCCAAAACTAACAGTTCCGGTAACTTCACCATCCTTAATTATTGGTGTTGTATTAACTGAAAGAGTATGTATTTTTTCTTTTGTAGCACTATAAATTCTTACTTCGTAATGATTTGAATTTCCTGACAAAGTATCCTGAAAAATTTTTTCAACCATTTCCAGGTCTTCTTCTAAAATTATAGGAATAAACGCTTTTCCAACTTTTTCATTGATCTTATAACCAGATACATATTCTGACTTTTTGTTAATATATACGAAATTTCCTTTTTTATCCAATGTCCAAATCATATCATTGGAATTTTCAATCATCGTTCTATACTTCTCTTCCGAATGCTGCAATTCTTTTGTTCTTTCTTCAACAATTTTTTCCAGTTCATTCATCTTTAAATTTGCGATCTTATTCAATTCCCATTTTCTACTAAGGGTGTACGCAAGTTGTCTGACTTCGATATTATCAAAAGGCTTTTTTAATATTAGAAGGTTTTCGGTATTGCCAAATTTGTCGCACATATCTTGCCACGAATAATCCGAATAAGCAGTGCAAATAACTATCTGTATGTCAGGATAAATTTCCCATATTTTTGAAATTGTTTCTATCCCATCCAAACCGGGAGGCATTCTAACATCGACAAAAGCAACAGCATACGGTTCTTCTTTCTTGAGAGATTCTTCTATCATTTCCAAACCTTCCTCTCCTTGAACTGCGCAATCAATTAAATATGCTTCTTCCTGTTGAGTTGACGATTCTCCAAAAAACACTTCTTCCAGTTTATCAAGATTGTTTTCACTTTCTGTTGAAACAAGAAGTACTTTTTTAAAATCATGGTGGATTTGAACATTGTCATCAATTACCAGAATCCTTTTTTTATCAGAAATGTTAATTATATTCATAATTACTCTTGTTTTTAGATTGGTAAATATACAATAAATTTTGCACCTTTTCCGTCACCATCACTTTCAACACTTAATTTGCCTTTCAGTTCAACCATAGCAAGTGCGCTGGTGTGAAGTCCAAATCCTTTGCCATCTTTCTTTGTAGTAAATCCATA
>JAIORY010000358.1 GCA_021107915.1 Bacteroidales bacterium
ACTGCCTACTGCTGACTAAAAAACTGCCCATTCAGGAAAAACATTTACATCTATATCAAAAATATATTGACCGATAAAGTAAGTTGCCAGTGTAATTATTATTACGCCAATCAAATTCAGAATTAATCCTGTACGCGCCATATCAATAATCCGAATTCTGTTTGTACCAAAAATTATAGCATTTGGCGGTGTAGCCACAGGAAGCATAAAAGCCATGGATGCCGACAAAGTAGCAGGCAGCATAAATAATAATGGGTTTATTTGAGTAGAAATTGACAATCCGGCAAGGACAGGTAAAAGCATTTCTGTGGTTGCTGTGTTTGAAGTTAATTCCGTCATAAAAGTCATCATAAAAGCAATAATTGCAATTATTAAAATCGGATGTAAATAAACAATCCAACTCAACTGTTCTCCAAACCACAGCGAAAGCCCCGACTCCTTAAAACCGCTTGCAAGAGCAAAACCACCACCAAAAAGCAAAACAATATGCCAAGGCAATTTAGCAGTAGTTTTCCAATCCATTAAACTTTTTCCTTTTCCTGATTTTGATGGTATCAAAAAGAGCAAAATTGACATAGCTATTGCAACAGTGCCATCATTAATATAAGATGCATCAGCAAAAATGTTTGACCAACCCGGAACAGTAAAATTACCAATTACAATATCCGACCTTGTCAGCCACAATACTGCAAGAGCAATAAAATCAATAAAAATTATTTTCTCTTCATAAGTTACTTTCCCAAGTTCTTTGTATTGATCTTTGATTGAATCTGATGAAACAGCTTTCCATTTGTCCTTACCGGGATTAAAACGGTAATAAAGAAAAATCCACACAACTACAAAAAATATTATACTCACCGGCAAAGCAAAGAAAAACCAATTTGCAAAAGATATTTCCGGTGCTTGGGGAAACATAATCTGAAATATCCTGGAAAAGGATAAATTCGGGGGTGTACCTACCAAAGTTGCAATCCCGCCAATGGAAGCACTGTATGCAACTCCGAGCATAAGTCCGATTGAATATTTTGATATTTCTTTTTTACCGATTGTTTCTTCAAGTTTAGATATTATCGAAATCAAAATAGGAATCATCATCATTGTAGTCGCAGTATTTGAAATCCACATCGAAAGAAATGAAGTTGCCAGCATAAAACCCAGTAATATTCTTCCCGGACTCACTCCTGTAAATAATAAAATTTTTAATGCTATCCTTTTATGCAGATTCCATTTTTGCATAGCGAGGGCAACAATAAATCCTCCGATAAATAAAAATATTACATGATTGAAATAGGTCGATGAAACATCTTTTCCGTTCATAACTCCGAGGAGCGGAAACAAAACAACCGGCAACAAAGAAGTTATTGCCAAAGGAATAGCTTCAGTAATCCACCAAAAAGCCATTAATATTGCAACTGCAAATGTGTATGTTACAAGTGGGTTTTTAGCATCAAGTTCACCAAAAATTATTATTAATATAAATATTACAAGACCTAAGAATATACTTATAGTTTGTTTGAGATCAAGATTTGATAATTTTAACATAAGCGGGAAATTAAAGTTCGAAAGTACAAATTAAAATGACTAAAATTCAAAATGACTAAAATTTAAAACGAAGCGAAGCAAGTCCGTATGGATGACTAAAATGCCGAGCTACGCTCGAGCATCTTCCGAATCCTCGGATTCGTGAATCCGGGACTCGAAGCTTTGCTTCGGGATTTAAAAATGACTAAAATGGCTAAAATTAGCCACA
>JAIORY010000458.1 GCA_021107915.1 Bacteroidales bacterium
CTCGAAGCTTTGCTTCGGGATTTAAAAATGACTAAAATGGCTAAAATTAGCCACAGATTCACAGATTAAAAAAAATAAATTTTAAATCTGAATTCTAAAATCATAAATTATTAAAACATAACTATAAAAAACGGCTATAATTTATCACTTGTCATTCTTTATCTGTGAATCTGTGGCAAATATTTTATAATTTTGCAAAATATTTTAAACTTATATTAAATGAAAAAGTTAGCAGTAGTAGCATTAGGTGGTAATGCATTATTAAGAGCAGATCAAAACGGAACAATAGATGAACAGGAAACTAATGCTTTTCAGACAAGTGAGAAACTTATTAAATTGCTTAATCGTGATTACAACCTTGTTATTACTCATGGCAATGGTCCTCAGGTAGGAAATATTATGCTTGCCAATGCAGCAGGAAAAAAAGTTTACGGACTTCCTGAAATGCCACTTGATATTTGTGTTGCTTATTCTCAGGGATTTATAGGATATATTATCGAACAGCAACTGCGTAATGTATTGCAAGCTAATGATATGGATAGAGATATTATCACAATTATCACTCAAGTATTAGTAAATAAGGACGACCCTGCTTTTAAAAATCCTACAAAACCAATTGGACCATATTACACAAAAGAAGAAGCTGATAAATTCACTAAAGAAACAGGCTCTAAATTCGTTAAAGACCCTCGCGGCAGAGGATGGAGAAAAGTTGTTGCTTCACCAAAACCACTTGTGATAAGTAATAAAAAATCTATTGAAAGAATAGCAAGAGATGAACATATTGTAATTGCAGTTGGAGGTGGCGGCATTCCGGCATTTTTTGTTAAAGAAAATAAACTTCAGGGTATTGACGCAGTTATTGATAAAGACCTTGCCAGTGCTTTGCTTGCCATTCAAATCAATGCTGACAAACTATTTATCTTAACAGACGTTCCTAAAGTTTATATTAATTATCATACACCACAGGAAAAACCTATTGACAGAATGACAATCGCCGAAGCAAGACGTTACCTTGACGAAGGACAATTTACAGAAGGCAGCATGGCTCCAAAGATCAGAGCTGCCATTCATTTTGTTGAAAATACTGGAAAAGACACCATCATTACTCAAACTACAAAACTTGGTATTGATGATGGTGGAACCAGAGTGGTAATGATTTAAATTTAATTATTAGTCTTTAAACTCTTGCCCAATTAATCATGCTTTCAAAAGTATCAAAATCAATTTGATGACCCAGCCAATGGCAGCTTATCACTTTTTGGATAATGTTTTTTCTGTTGTTTTCTTTCATGAATTTTGCATTTGCAATCGGATCCACGGTATCATCATTTACACCGAGTACAACAAAACGGGCAGGGCATTTTAGCTTTGAAATTTCAGGAATGTGCATTTCTAACTCAGTCTTGTACGCCATAGCCGGATTAAAAAGCAAACAAGGCAATCCTAAATCTTCCGCAAGCCAATAACCCAAAAATCCACCGTAAGAACTTCCAATAATAAACTCTACATTATTTTTTATTGCTTCATTTTTGAGAATGCTAAATGAATCGGGTTTCTCAAAATAATCCAAATGCAAAGCTGTAACTTCTAATCCCTGCTTTCTCATAATTTCAAGCTTTCCGGGTACAGGATAGCTTTCTAAACCGTGGATGTATAGTGTTTTCATGTGTTTATATTTTTATAGTTGGCTTTTGGCTATTAGCTTTTGGATTTTGGCTTTTGGCTATTTTTTTCTAATA
>JAIORY010000218.1 GCA_021107915.1 Bacteroidales bacterium
AAAAGCAGTGTATGACTTTATTGCAATAGAGGGAAAAACCCTGGTTGTGAAATCCAGTATGTCATTGACATGCAGCTCCACAGGATTGAAGGGGCACAGAGATGGGGGATGATGTGGTTGTTAAACCGTGACTGGCATTATAGCCTGTATTGTGCCAGGTGTGGCTCCGTCCCAGGCCAGGGTGTGGGGTGTGGGCGCAACGCTGGTGGGAAATGCTGCAAGACAGAGTATATCTGCGGATGCTGATATAGGAGGGGGATAAGAGATTGTGATATCTGCGGACAGACGATACGGAATATCGGTTGCTGGAGTGTTATTAAAGAGTATAGAATGCTAGTAATAAAAATATATTGCATCAAATAATGATTTTTTAACTAATATTTGGATACATTTAAGTCAGTTAAGTTTTATAACAATTTAAGTGAGGAGTATAAAAATGGGAAAAGAAGATGAGATAAAGACCCAAGCATTAGTTGACAATACAGGCCAAGGAATTTTTACCCGTATAAAGGAAATTGAAAACAAACGTGAAATTTATGAAAAACTTTGGATTTGGGAACTATTACAAAATGCTCTGGATGCTGCTGACGAAAAACGAAAGACAAAAGTTGAAATAATTAAAACTGAAGACTTTATTACATTTAGGCATAACGGGCGCTCCTTTAGACCAGAAGAAGTTGCACATCTTATTTATCATGGTTCCACAAAAAAAGAGTCCGATATTGGTCAATTTGGAACTGGATTTCTTACTACACATCTTTTATCGAGGAAAGTAAAAGTTAAGGGAGTCAGAGAGGACAATAAAACATTCGAATTTGAATTAGATCGAAATGGAATATCCTTTAATGAAATTATTACTAACATGGAAAATACCTGGGAACAGTATAAAAAATCACTTGCAGATGTTATAGATTCTCCAAACTATGCAGCTGAATATACATATCCATTAAGCAATATTAACACAAATACTGTTGACGTTGGGATTGAAAATTTAGTTAAAATTATTCCGTACATTTTAGCTTTTAACGATAAATTGGGATATGTTAGAATAATCCATCCTACATACAATATAAAATTCAAATTAGAACGGGAGACAGAGGGGATTGATTATACGATTAAAATTGTTAAAGAAGAAAATGGCAATGAATCTTGTATATTTCACAAATTACTAATTAAAAAAGCTGATGGTGTAGAAATTGCCGTGAAAATTAAAAAAGATGATAATGGTAATTCTCAATTAGAAAGTTTGCAAGGTGTTCCAAAAATATTTCTTGCTTTTCCGCTTATAGGCACTCAAGATTTATCCTTTCCCGCGATTGTCAATAGCAGAAAATTTGAACCGACAGACAATAGAGATGGAATTTTTCTTGGTGAAGGAGATACCGATGAAATCAATAAAAACAAAGAACTTTTAGAATCTGCGAAAAATTCATTCATTGATTTTTTATCTGATTCAACATATAATTGTCGTGAAAATATTCATGCATTACTTAATTTTAATTCTCCACCAGATAAAGAATGGTTAGACTCGGATTGGTATAAGGGCTTATCAAAGAGATGTATTTTAGAACTCTTCAAGTTAAATATACTAAAGACTGAGAAAGGGAATTTTATTCCTCTGGAAGATGGTTTTATACCAATGTTGGATAATTTGGAGAAAGAAGAAGTTGAAAAGTTGTGGGATTTGTCATCACTCTTTTTAGACTATAAGGATAAAATGCCAGCTAAGGAACT
>JAIORY010000095.1 GCA_021107915.1 Bacteroidales bacterium
GATCATTTGATTATTTTCCCGACAGTCTGAATAAATCAAGGCTGACAGGTGTAATTATTACAGAAAGTGTGATATATACCGGCTCTATGATTGGATTGTATTCGTTGTGGTATAAAGATTACCCACAGTCTTCTTTTCATTTTATTAATGATAATCAGGGTTGGCTGCAAATGGATAAGTTCGGGCATGGGTTAAGTTCATACTACATTGGGAACATTGGTCATAAATTACTCCGATGGTCGGGGGTTGACGAAAAAAAGGCTGTTTGGTACGGCGGAATGTTAGGATTTGTTTATTTATTGAATGTTGAGATATTAGATGGTTTTTCGAAAGAATGGGGAGCATCCTCAACCGACTTATTGGCTAACGGCATAGGAACAGGTCTTTTTATCGGGCAACAATTAGCTTGGGGCGAACAACGCTTATTGATGAAATTTTCGTTCCATACTACTAAATTTCCTGATTATACCGATGTTCAACTTGGTGATAATTTAATTGAGCAAATTTTAAAAGATTATAACGGCGAAACTATCTGGCTATCTGCCAACATTTCTTCTTTCATGAAAAACAAGGGAATAATACCAGAGTGGCTAAACATTGCGGTTGGATACAGTCCCGAAGGAATGATAGACCCAAACAATAATCCAACTGAATACAATGGAACCCCAATCCATTTCGACAGATATCGTCAGTATTATTTTTCACTTGATGTGGATTTTAACAAAATAAAAACCAATTCAAAAGCATTAAAGCTTTTCTTTGAAGTTTTAAATATTGTAAAAATTCCTTTCCCGGCATTGGAATACAATAAATTTGACGGTTTAAAATTTCATTATTTATATTTTTGAAATGAAGCCGACTAATTTGAGGGGATTTTGAGAAAAAAATTAAGCCACAGATTCACTGATTATAAAAAAAATCAGTAAACCTGTGGCAAATTTATTAATTCATATAATTTTATTAAGAGAATATTTATCAGTTAAATAATTATTAATGAAAAATATTACAACAATTTTCTGGGACTGGAACGGCACACTTTTAAATGATATGCAAATTTGCATTGATTCGATAAATATTTTGCTTAAAGAACGGGAAAAAGAACTTTTGACTCTTGAAAAATACCGCAAGATATTTACTTTTCCTGTTAAAGAATATTACGAAAAAGCCGGCTTTGATTTTAATAGAGAAGACTTTGCAAAACCTGCTACCGAATTTATTAACGTTTACACACAAAATTTACCTGATGCTCCACTCGTTGAAAATACTATAAAAGCTCTTGAGTTTTTCCGGCAAAAAGGTATTCCTCAATATATTATTTCGGCAATGGAACAAAACTCATTAATAAAATCTGTTAAAGAAAGAAATATTGAAACCTACTTCCAAAAAATCACAGGAATCAACAATCATTATGCTGCCAGCAAAATTGACAGAGCCAGACAATTAATCAAAGAAATAAATACAAAACCTGAAACAATTTGCCTTATCGGCGACACTATTCACGATTATCAGGTTGCAGAAGAAATCGGTTGTAATTGCATTTTAGTTTCCGATGGACATCAAAATCGAGAAAAACTAAATTCAATTAATTGTACTGTGGTTGATAAACTTGAGGATGTAATTGGATTGTTTTAGGAATGGGACAGTTTCCAGTTTTCCCTCGAAAGATTTCGGGGTCAGTCTTCAGTCCTCAGTCTTCAGTCCTCAGTCTTCAGTCCTCAGTACTTA
>JAIORY010000133.1 GCA_021107915.1 Bacteroidales bacterium
AAATTCCAAACAAAAAACAATTGAATAAATCAGCAAACAATTTTTCTACATTTTACATCCCAAAGATACTCGGACAATGTCCGGTATTTATCATTTTACATTCATCATTATTTAAAAATAAATGTAAAATTTAAAATTATGAATTTAAAATTTAGAAAGATAAAACAAATAACTTATTGAATAAAACTAAAATCAAAAGCTGCGTTTGCGTCTTGTTACTCTCTCGGATTTAGAGATAAAATAAAATGAAACTACAATAAGCAAAATATAAACAGGATGTTCCATTGTCAAACCCTGCTGATACGAAAGAATAAGGAGTTTATAAACACTTGCAATAAGAACTAATGAAAAGCCAAAAGTATAGAATCGCAATCGTTTTAAAACTAATATCAATATCGAAAAAACAAAATATAAAATAGCAAAGAAAACCCTGTAAACCCAAAACCAAATCTCGTCATCAGACCCGGGATTTATCCAGAGCTCATAAAAAAGAGGTAATAAAAATACGATAACTCCTAAACGTAATATCCAGGACGAAATGAAGGATAATATTTGTTCTACTCGCATAATTTAAAATTTTCGGAAACCAATAATTTCTCTCACTTCTTTAATTGTTTTTGAAGCACTTTCGCGGGCTTTTTCAGCTCCGATAGCTGCAACTTTTTTCAGGTATTCATTATCTTGTGACAACTCTAAAATTCTTTCCCGCAAAGGACTGGTAAAATTAATAATATCTTCTGCCAGTTGTTTTTTTAGGTCACCGTATCGTATTTCACATTTATTATAAAGATTGTTGAAATGTGTAATTGTATCTTCAGTAGAAACCACTTTCATCAAAGAAAAAAGGTTTTCTATAGCTTCGGGTTTTGTTTGATTCATTTCTGTTGGTCCACTATCGGTAACGGCTCTCATAACTTTTTTGCGAATGTCTTTAGGATCATCAGCAAGGAAAATAGCATTCCCCTGACCTTCTGATTTTCCCATTTTTCCGCTTCCGTCAAGCCCCGGTATTTTCACCAGATCACCTCCAAAATTATATGCTACCGGAATTGGAAAAAATTCAGTTTCATACATCCTGTTAAAGCGTTTGGCAAATGTTCTCATCATTTCCAAATTTTGCTCCTGGTCTTTTCCTACCGGCACTTTCGCAGCTTTATGAATTATTACGTCAGCAGCCATCAGGGTAGGATAAGTAAGCAATCCTGAATTAATATTATTTGGTTGCTTTCTGACTTTTTCTTTAAAAGAAGTACATCTTTCAAGTTCGCCAACATAAGCATTCATGTTAAGTAAAAGATACAATTCGGTAACTTCAGGAATATCACTTTGTATATAAATAGTTGCCTTTTCGGGATCAAGTCCAACGGCAAGGTATTCAACCAAAACCTGTTTTACATTTCCATGAAGGTCTTCGGGTGTCGGGTGAGTTGTTAATGAATGATAATCAGCAATAAAGAAATAACAATTATTTTCTTCCTGCATTTTTAAAAAATTTCTTATTGCGCCAAAATAATTCCCGAGGTGCAAATTTCCTGTTGGTCGGATTCCGCTAACTACTATTTCCATGAGGGCAAAAGTATAAAAAGATTAGTTATGATTAATTTTATGATTATCCTTTTCCGGTTCTCAGTTCTCAGTTCTCAGTCCTCAGTCTCCAGTCCTCAGTCTTCAGTCTCCGGTCTTCAGTCCTTACATTACTGTTTACTGCCGACTG
>JAIORY010000129.1 GCA_021107915.1 Bacteroidales bacterium
TTAAGTATGAGAAAAATTATTCTAATTTGTTTTATTTGGCTTGCCGGAACTTTATTCGTTTCCGCACAAGGAAAACAAACGGCAGGTATTAACTCCGAAACAGCTTCTAATAGTGAAAAGACGGAGATGAACAAGAATGTTGTTCAGGAGGAAGACACAAAATCTAATTACTCTTTTAAAGGCTACTATAATGTTACAGATATGGGTTTTTTAATTGGCTCGACTTATAATATGAATGTTGCGCCATTTTCACTTTTAACAGTTAACGGCTATCAATTTACAGAAAATTTTGGTGTCGGAATTGGTGTTGGAGTTGAGTTCTTTTCCGAAAGCTATTTGCCTTTGGTGCTGGATGCAAGATATTATTTTCGCAAAGAAAGCTTTTCGCCTTTTGCTTTTTTTCATGGTGGATATTTATTTGCTTTAGATTCTGATGCAAATCAAAACATTGTTTACGATCATTATTATATGTGGTCGAGTTATATGCCGCCTTATCGGGAAGTTACTCCAACAGGCGGATGGATGATTAACCCGGGTCTGGGAATAAGAAATATGTTTAACGAACATTTTGGTTTGGTTTTTAGTCTCGGATATAGATTTCAGAGTCTTCATTATGAATATGATGAAAATAGTGAGTTGTTTCAACATATTAATAGGCTTGATATAAAATTAGGTTTCATTTTTAAATAGTGGCTCTAAGAAAACGTCAATAACTTCGTTATGCTTGTATTTAAAATCAGTCATCCGTACGGACTCCTGAATTTCAGAACTGCAAAAGCCTCGTTCTTGACACTTTCTTACTAAAAACTAAAAATTTAGCAGATACTAAATAAAATATTTAAAAATTAAAAAAATTAAGAAATGAAAAAAACAAGTATATTTTTAATAGTAATTTTAACAATCGCGTTAAGCTCTTGTAAAGACAAATATATTGAAATATTTGTGGCTAACAGCCCAATTTACATGAGTTATGAAACCTTACGGGAATCGGTAAAACAAACAGATGCAAGAAATCTGGAAAATCCAGGAAAAATATATTTCAAGGATAATTACATTTTTGTTGTCGAAAAAATGAAAGGTATTCATATAATTAATAATTCTGATCCTTCCAATCCCGAAAATATATCTTTTATAGAAATTCCCGGAAACGTTGATATTGCTATAAAAGATGCTATTCTATACGCAGATAGTTATATTGACATGGTAGTTCGGATATTAAAGAAGTTAACAGGGTTGAAAAAATTCTGCCATATACACTTCCACCTATTGATGAGGATTATCCAATAGCCCAAATTGATGAAGAAAAGGGAGTAGTTATTGATTGGGAAATTAAAAAAGTAAGGCAGGTGGTTGACGATAATTATTATCCGGTATATTACCTCGAAGGAGATTTTGCATTATCCGATATTGGATACGTTAACGGAGGAATAAGCAATTCGGGTATAGGTGTTGGCGGATCAATGGCACGTTTTGGTATTAAGGATAATACTCTTTACGCTGTTGATGATGCACAGTTGCACATTTTAAATATAAGCACACCGGCTGACCCCGAAAGTATTAAAGATTTTTATGTTGGCTGGTCTATCGAAACCATGTTTATCCTTGATGATAATTTGTTTTTTGGTACCCGAAACGGAATGCTGATTTATGATATTTCTTATCCGACTTCGCCTATGTATGTTAG
>JAIORY010000174.1 GCA_021107915.1 Bacteroidales bacterium
CAGTTCTCAGTTCTCAGTTTAAAGTTTTTAACTGCTTACTTTCGACTAATTTCTATCAAGAGCATTAAGATCCTCAAAAGCAACTTTTAATCTTTCAATAATTGCTTTTTCACCTTCACGTAACCATTTTCTCGGATCATAATATTTTTTATTTGGCTTATCTTCTCCTTCTGGATTTCCAATTTGTCCTTGCAGGTAATCATGAAATTTATTTTCATATTCTTTTATTCCACTCCAGAATGCCCATTGAGTATCGGTATCAATATTCATTTTTATAACACCATAAGAAATAGCTTCTCGTATCTGACTTTGTTCTGAACCCGAGCCTCCGTGAAAAACAAAGCTTACAGGTTTTTCATCAGTATTGAATTTTTCCTGAATATATTTTTGAGAATTTAATAAAATAACCGGTTGCAATTTTACATTACCCGGTTTATATACTCCATGAACATTTCCAAAAGCCGCAGCCACAGTAAATTTATCACTGATTTTCATCAATTGTTCATAAGCATAAGCAACTTCTTCCGGCTGAGTATAAAGCTTTGAACTATCAATTTCAGTATTATCCACTCCGTCTTCTTCACCTCCTGTTACACCAAGCTCAATCTCAAGCAACATATCTATTTTACTCATCCTTTCAAGATATCTTGCAGAAATTTCAATATTTTCTTCAATTGGTTCTACGCTAAGATCCAGCATGTGGGAGCTAAATAAAGGCTTTCCATTTTCTTTATAAAATTTTTCGCCGGCATCAAGCAATTTATCAATCCATGGAAGTAATTTTTTGGCAGCATGATCAGTATGGATAATAACAGGGATTTCGTATAATCCGGCTATCTCATGAATAAATTTTGCTCCTGCAATAGCTCCTGCCACAGAAGATTTAAAATTTTCGTCCGAAAGTCCCTTTCCTGTATAAAAAGCTGCTCCTCCGTTTGAAAATTGAACAATCACAGGTGAGTTAACCTCTCTCGCTGCTTCCAATACCGAGATTACCGAACCTGAATTTACAACATTTACTGCAGGTAAAGCAAAATTATTTTCTTTTGCAATTCTAAAAATTTCCTGAGCTTCGTTTCCCGAAACTACTCCTGCCTTAACTTTATCAAATACTTTTTCTGTCATGCTTGTATGGTTTTTAAGTTTAAAATAATTATTACAAAAATAGTATTTATTATTGAGAAATTAAGTTTAAAAGATTTTGTAATTTTGCAATCTCGTTATAGATTGTATAACCAATTTTGGCCTTGTAGCTCAACTGGATAGAGCGTCTGACTTCGGATCAGAAGGTTGAGGGTTCGAATCCTTCCAGGGTCACGAAGTTTTGATTTGGATTTAGTTGCTTTGGATAAAAAGCAGGCTTTCAAACAACAACGAAGTCAGAAAAGGCAGAAGGCATAGGAATTAGATATCCTTCTGCTTTCATTCCTTCAATATGCAATTCTAAAGCTTCTTTAATATTTATTTTCGCTTCTTTTAAAGTATCTCCAATTGATACACATCCCGGCAAATCCGGCACAAAAGCTCCAAAATGACCTTGTGGGTTTTTTTCAAAAATTATTAAATATTCCATTTTAGTCATTTATCTTTTCAGCCATTTCACCATTTTGGTATAAACAAACTTTTATTAATTTTCTCCGGTCGTTGTAATATTTCCATTTACCATGCCAATAGAAATGAATATCTTTTTTGTTGAA
>JAIORY010000242.1 GCA_021107915.1 Bacteroidales bacterium
CGAACTTACTTTTAAGTACGTTGATAGCAATGCTCAGACATGGCAAGTGTTTTCTGCACTCTTCAAAGGTTTTGTAAAACAGTCGGGAATAATTGTTTTTATTTTGATGATAGGAGGAGCATTCTGGATTATGAACGCCAGCCGCGCTATTGATGTTGGAATATTTTCGTTTTTAAAATTCACAAAAAAACTCGAAAAAAATAGATTCTTTAGAAAGCTCGGTGTCGATAATATTGTAATGGTTATGATAATGCTTTTGTTTAGTGCTTTCGGAGCCATCTTTGGTATGAGCGAAGAAACCATTGCGTTTATCATTATTCTCGTTCCTCTCGCTATTTCGATGGGATATGATTCTATTACCGGAGTTTGTCTGGTTTTTGTGGCAGCAGGACTGGGATTTGCCGGAGCAATTCTTAATCCTTTTACTATCGGCATCGCTCAGGGAATTGCAGATATTCCTCTCTTCTCAGGAATAGAATACAGATTCTTTTGCTGGTTGGTTCTCAATATTATTGGATTTGCTTTTATTTTAAAATATGCCAAAAAAGTTAAGAAAAATCCCAAATCATCACTTGTTTATGAAGAAGATAAATACTGGCGAGACAGAGGAAACAAAGACATTGAATCAATAAAATATCACACACCTATCGCAGGATGGATATCTTACGGAATGATCCTGATTTCGCTAATTATATTTTCATTTATTTTTCCGATGACTGAAATGAAAGTTGGTAATTCATCTTCAACTTTACCAATGATCCCGATCTCGGCAGTACTTTTTGCTATTACCGGAATATTAACTTTACGGAAATCCGTTCATTTCTTTGTTTTGTCTTTATTGATTTTTACTATTTATTTTCTGATAGTTGGAGTGATGGGCTATCAGTGGTATATAATGAAAATCGCAACATTATTTTTTGCAATGGGGTTTTTCTCCGGTATTGCAATGAATTACAACCCAAATAAAATCGTTGATCTTTTTCTTGCCGGAGTAAAAGATATTTTGTCGGCAGCAGTAATAGTAGGATTGGCAGGTGGAATTATTGTTGTTTTGGAAGACGGAAGAGTTATTGACACTATTCTGCACGGCTTATCACAATCGATGAACGATTTAGGTAATATCGCTTCGGTAGGGATTATGTATGTTATCCAAACTGTTATCAACATTGTTATTCCTTCGGGTTCGGCAAAGGCAGCACTTACAATGCCGATTATGGCACCTTTCTCCGATCTTATCGGCATATCGCGACAAGCAACTGTTATGGCATTCCAATTTGGCGATGGCTTTACAAATATGATCACTCCTACATCAGGTGTTTTAATCGGAGTTTTAGGAGTTGCGAAAATACCTTATGAAAAATGGGTGCGATGGATCACTCCATTTATGATAGTCTTAATGATACTCGGATTCCTGTTATTGATACCAACGGTTACAATGCAGTTGAATGGGTTTTAGAAAAATTTATTTGAAAATGTTCTTGAAAAATTTTCCAAAAGCCTTTTTATTCATCAAGCTCAATTAAAAATCCTTCATTTGAAACATAAGTTATTTTACATTCATTTTAAAATTAATTTTACCTGACTAAAGTTACAGTACCGTTCTCCGAATAATCTCGTTTCCCTAAACAACTTCTTTCTATGCTATAATCAACTTTGTAAACATATACTCCAGTTGGTGAAAT
>JAIORY010000191.1 GCA_021107915.1 Bacteroidales bacterium
CATTAACCATTGTAAATTTCAAAATGCACTTTCAGCGCATTTTAAAATACAATTGGTATAATTATTACGCGGAATTTTCAAAATAACTTTAGTAAACCTATTTTTGAAGTTTTACTAAAGTTTCTTATAATTATTTTCTATTTTTTACGCTCTGATATTCCGGTAGTTACAAAATTTTTTAATAAATTTTTAAAAAAAAGTTAAAAAAAACTTGACTTTGGGGTTTGAATAATTCTATATTTGCATAGTTCATAAAATGTGAAGTATATAAAATATTAATAAATAAACACTAAAACAATTTTAAGATGACAAACCACACAGCAATAAAACATCAAATTAACTGGAACTACTGGATACCCGGACTATTGTTTGTTTTATCTCTTGTTATCGAAGATCAGGCCTTCGGTACATATTTTTCAGCATGGATATATGGATTAGTATTGATTTTGGTCGGAATATTATACTCAGTCCGTTACAAACTATATCAACCGGCACTGATAATGGGGCTTCTTGGTTTAGCTGTTTGGCATTACTTTTTGGCAAGCCATTTCGAAGATATTATCAGGATGCTTCACATGATGGGAATAGATTTATCAATTAGCTCCGAAGATAATCCTTTCTCAATGTTTACATGGGCAATAAATGCTGTAATCTTAGCTATTTTAATGGCTGTTTTTACACCCTTAATTGAAAAAGCTTTTCGTTTGGAGAGATCTGCACGAAAATTATTTAAACTTGCTGCACAAACTGTTTATAGTGTTACTAATGGATTTACATCCAGACCATATTCAGCAGGAAATGCAGAATACACCCATGATGAATTAATCGGTTTTACAAACTATCTTTCAGGAAAATCAATTGTTTTTCCTGTTTACAAGGAAAATGGTATTTATTTAACATTTTCTATGCGAAGAAGCCCTTATTCAATAAAAGAACCAACAGAAATTACTTATGTGTATTTTGATTATGAAGGGAAAATAACTGTTCATATTTCAGAAATAGATTACAGAAGATATAAAGCTCAGCTTAGTTTTGATCAGTTAAATGAATCAATGAGCAATGTATTTAAACGTTTTCTCGATCATTATAAAAACAATCAGGAAAACAGAATAAATAATGAGTTAAGTAATTAAACTCAGAAAGACATTGAGTTTAAGGTATAATTTATCATGATCAATAAAAAAATAAAAAATGTGGAAAAGCTTATTTTAGGTATATAATTCCTCTGCTTTTCAGATTGATTTATGATTTTTAATTAAAAATTTATAATGAACATTAATTTAAAAAAAGATGAAAACAAAATATAAAATTATCAGATTAATCATGCTAATGCCTCTGCTTTTTTGGGGATATACAGGCATGTGTCAGAAATCAGTAGGTGATGTTGAAACTATTTATTACGGAATGGAAATTGACGGTGTAATATGTGGCTACACTGAATCCTCAAAAAAGTTGATTAATGAAAATGGAAAAGAATGGCTTCAGGTAAATGATGAAAGCATTCAAAAATTAACCGTCTTGGGTCAGAATGTTGATATTACAATGTCAAACAATTATAAGATTGATCCGGAAACCGGTAGATATTTCTTTTGTGAACGTAATTATTCCAATGGGTCAATAACTCTTCAATCAACAACAAAGGTAGAAGGTGATAAAGCCTTTTTTACTTCGAATATA
>JAIORY010000388.1 GCA_021107915.1 Bacteroidales bacterium
GAAGAAGCAATTTATGCACTGCTGATTGGTGGTATTTCATTATTTATTGCGGCAGCCTTTACTTTGTTTGTTAGAGATGATGACTATGTTTCGGTAAAAAGGAAAGTTTAAGTTTTAGGTTTCAGGTTTCAGGTTTCAAGTTTCAGGTTTCAAGTTGCGAAACCCGAAACCCGAAACATTACTTTATTTCAACTACATCATAATCCATAGTTACAAAAAGATCGGTAGTAGGTTTTAATAATTGCACAACCTGGTGTTCGCGTTCGAGTACCTGCATTCGATATTCGTTTTGTGGTTCTTTTCCTCTTACTAACTGGGCTTTTTTTGTTTCATGATAAGTCAGTTCAATAAATACCCGAAGATCAACGTCTGCTTTAATCGCATATAAGCCATCAATAATCAGCATGTCAATACCATTAAAATCAGTTGTAAGACTGTCAACTTGCTCGGTTACTAAATCAACACAAGGCATGGTAGATTTCCTGTCGTTTTTAAAATCATCAATATTTTTATTGATGGTTTCCCAATCGTATTCGTTCAGACCAACTGCATTTTGGATGCCGTGTTTTTTTCGCCACTCGGTTCTTTCGAGAGGAAGTATTTTGTAATAATTGTCTATGTGTATTGGTTTTGCCATTATTCCTTCTTTCCGGAGCGACCGTGCCAGAACATGAGCAAGTTCGGTTTTGCCGGAACCAGATTCACCTGAAATGGCAACCATAAATTTTTCTTTACGGTTTTTTAAAATATAATCAAGAATTTTTTTTGCAGCCTTATGATGCTTTTCGGTAATTAATAGTACGTCTCCTAACATAGTGATTTGTTTTTTGCGTTAATATTTAGTGCCGTGAATTTAAAGTGCCTAAAGTACTTAAAGTTATGATCCTCCATCATATTTTTTTTTATAACTTTAGGCACTTTAAACTCCAAACTTTAGGCACTTATTAATAAATTCATATCAATTAGCAAATTTCTACCATCATCCATTTATTACACTCAATCTCATGAGCTTTATTTCCAATTTCAATTTCAACTTCTTTTTTATCAGAATTAATTTTTAATTTAATCTCCTTTTCAGATATTTCACATTCATAATTATCATTAACAAAATTAAAATTAAATGAGATTTTTCGCCAGTACTTTGGCAAATTCGGATTGAATTTTACGGTTGAGCTTTTTATATCCAATCCGGCGTACGACATCAAAGCGATCAATATCGTTCCCGCCATCACCCCCGAGTGAATTCCTTCTCCTGTTGTTCCGCCCTGAACATCGACAAAATCACTTGTGAGTGCATTTTTGTAAAGGTCCCAACTTAGGTTTTTATCTCCTGTTATATTTGCAAGTTGGGCATGAACAACACGGCTCAATGTTGAACCATGTGAAGTCCGTTGCAAATAATAATTAAGATTTTTTTGAAGATAATCATCAGGTAATTTATAACCGAGATCATTTAATATTTCGTCAATTTCATTTTTTTCGAGAACATAAAATATCATCAAAGTATCGGCTTGCTTAGCAACTTTGTAATCATCACATGACTTACCTTCTGTTTTTAAAATACGGTCCATACGATAAATATTTTCATATTTCTCTTTGTATGCTTTCCAGTCAAGTTCTTTAAGATCGAAATACCCATCGTATTGTGCCAGAATTCCTTCT
>JAIORY010000369.1 GCA_021107915.1 Bacteroidales bacterium
TTAGTTGTATGTTTGCAGTGTACTTAAAAGAAATCTGAACTGAAATAAAAATAAAGTTCATTTTTTTTACAATATATAACTAAGAATTTAGTTATTAAACTAAAGCAATAGTTAAAATATGAAAGAACTAACAAAAGCAGAAGAACAAGTGATGCAAATTTTATGGCATCTAAAACAAGGATTTGTAAATGATATCCTTAACGAAATCCCGGAACCGAAACCGGCTTACAACACCGTTTCAACCATTGTAAGAATATTAGAGAAGAAGGAATTCGTCAGCTATAAAGCTTATGGAAAAACTCATGAATATTTTCCTTTGATTTCAAAAAAGGATTATACGAAAGGATTTTTTGGAGGTCTAATGAAAAATTATTTCAGCAATTCATATACAGCACTTGCTTCATTTCTTGCAAATGATAAAAACATAAGTATTGCTGAGATGGAAGATATTAAGGTACTTATGGAAGAAAAAATCGAAAAACAAAAATCAGGAAACAATGAATGATTTGATATTATATTTTGTCCGTTCAGGGTTTAGTTTTGCAACCTTATATATTTTTTATTGGGTGTTTCTGAAAAAGGAGACTTGTTTTAGTTGCAATCGTTTTTACCTAATTTTCTCATTGTTGTTTTCTGCATTAGTTCCATTTATTCCGAATATGGTTGAAGCCAACAATTTAATATCATTAAAATATTCGGTATTACTTGAACCGATTACGATATTTCCTGAAAATCAGATTTCAGGTGAAAATCAAAATTTTAATATTTTTCAGATTCTTTTGTGGATTTATATTTCAGGAGTAATACTAAATATATTGAGATTATTTATTCAATTATCTCAGCTTATTCTTCTTGCCGGAAAAACAGGGATTCACAGGGAATATGGAGTAAAAGTAGTTTATACCGGAAAGCCTTATACTAATTTTTCGTTCTTCGATATTATATTTTTAAATAATCAGGAAAATGATAAAAATCAAGTATTGGAAATAATAACTCATGAGAAAGTTCATATCCGGCAAAAACATTTCATCGACTTGATAATAATTGAGTTGATGACAACAATTTTCTGGTTTAATCCGTTTATTTGGTTTTACAAACATTCGGTCAAAGCTATTCATGAATACCTTGCTGATGAAGGTGTACTTAAAAATGGATATAAAAAGACAGACTACCAGGAATTATTACTTAATCAAACATTTGGAATTCAATTTTTTGCTTTAACAAATAATCTAAATCAATCATTAATTAAAAGGAGGTTAACTATGATGTCAAAATCAAGAACAAACAAATTTGCAATACTTAAAATTATAACTGCTATACCACTTGCAGCGGTTTTAATAATATTGTTTTCTTTTTCGATAAGTAATACAACAATTGCTCAAGAAAAAGTAAAAACAGTAAAAAAATCAGACCAAAAAGTCATTAAAACAAAAGAAGTAGAAACTTTTGTGGTAGTTGAACAAATGCCAAATTATCCTGGTGGGGAAAAAGCAATGTTTAAATTTATTGGTGAAAATATTAAATATCCCGAAGAAGCCAGAAAACAAGGAATTAGCGGACGTGTATATGTTACCTTTGTTGTTGAAGATGATGGAGAAATTACAGATATTAAGTTACTAAGAGGTATAGGTGGCGGATGTGATGAAGAAGC
>JAIORY010000225.1 GCA_021107915.1 Bacteroidales bacterium
TATTTATTATTGGATGCGTGAAAAAAGAAACTCGGCAGCAGAGATTGATTATGTTATACAGTCGGGAAATCAAATTATTCCAATTGAAGTAAAAGCCGGGAAAACCGGAACATTGAAATCTTTACAAATTTATGTTACGGAAAAGAAATTAAAAAAAGCTATTCGCTTCAATGCAGATTTACCTTCTTCAGTACAACTTGATACTTCAATAAAAATTAATAACAGAATGGAAAAAGTTAATTTTCAACTTGTCTCACTTCCTTTTTATCTTGTTCAGGAATTTGGTAGGTTTTTATAAACTTATTTCTCAGATAAAAATTTATCAATTCCAATAGCAGCTTTATGTCCGTTGGCTATTCCATGAATTACATCAGGACCCTCAATAATATCACCCCCAATAAAGAACCATTTAGCATCGGATTGGAAATTGCCGGTTACTTGTATTCTGCCTCTTGGGTCATATTCAAGTTCTGATTTTATTTCTTCTGTAATATAAGCTAAATCCATTCCCTGTCCAATAGACTCAACTACCATATCTCCTTCAAAGAATTTCGGATTATTCTCATCAAATTTTGGATTAAATTTTCCTTCTTCATCAAAAACAGATAAGCATTTTACAACATGCAGACCTTTTATTTTCCCGTCTTTGATTTCAATTTCTTTTGGCCCCCAACCCGGATCAATTGTGGCCTTTTCTTCTCTTGCTTCAATAATTTCTTCTCTGTCGGCAGGCATAATATCTTCCGATTCCAAAGAAGTAGTAATAATATTTACTTTGCCGTATTTTTGATTTTGTAATCGCGCAAGCGAACGGGTAATATCCAAAGCAACGTTACCTCCGCCAATTACAATTATCTTCTCAGCTACATGAATTTCTTTACCATCGGTAATCTTATTTAATAATTCAATTGCCTGATAAACATTTTCGTGATCTGTTCCCGGAACTCTTGTACTTCTACCTTCATGCAAGCCTGTTGCAGCAAATACTGCATCAAAATTATTTTTTAATTCTTCGAGACTAATATCTTTCCCGACTTTTGTATTATACTGAATTTCCACACCGAGAGAAAGGATGTAATTTATGTCTTTATCAAGTTGATCGTAAGGCAGACGATATTCGGGAATACCATATCTCATCATACCGCCGGATTGTGCAAATTGTTCAAATATTTTAACCGAATAGCCCATTAATGCAAGGTAATGAGCAGTAGAAAGTCCGGCAGGACCTGAGCCGATAACAGCTACTTTTTTATTATTGTTTTCAATGCCATCGGTTTGTAAAACTCGTTTATAATCTTCCGAATCAACTTGGTCGGCAATATATCTTTTCAGCCATCTTATTGATAGTGGTTCTCCTTTATGACCTACTGAGCATACATCTTCGCATTTATGAGTACAAATTCTGCCGCAAATTTCAGGTAGCGGATTTGTTTCATATAAAATTTTAAACCCAGCTTCAATATTATCTTCTCTTACAGCTTTTATATACTCGGGAATTCCCATGTGAGCAGGACAAGTAGCAATACAAATTCCACATTCAACACAACGATCAGCTTCTTCTTGAGCTTGTTTTTTGGAATATCCTTTTACAATTTCTATAAATGATTTATCGCGATTTTCAGGCTCAAGTTCTTCCATGTTTTCT
>JAIORY010000041.1 GCA_021107915.1 Bacteroidales bacterium
TACAAATTAGAAGAAACCACTTATTTTGATTTGTAAATAGATAATAGTTTTTAGCTAAATATTACTCCTTTTCAATTACTTTATACTCAATTAAAACATCTACAATATCAAGAATTTCAGAAGCAAACTCTTGCTCTATTTCAGCTTTGGTCATAATTTCTGAAATGCTTTGAGTTTCAGCACTCGGAAAAGGTAAATTATAAAGAAACTTACCTTGAGCTACAGTCAAGCTGATTTTACGTTCTTTTTGCTGTCGTCCTTCACCAATCCAAATTGCTACACTGCTAAAATATTGATTGTTACGAGCGATTGAGAATCGTGCTCCGGAGTTTTTCCTTTCACGGATTTTTCTTAAAAATTCATTTAATGGTTGAGATTTTTTAAACAAATTATTAAGATCAATCTCCATCACGATTTTTTGTTTTTTCAATGAATATCTGAAATATGGTCTTTTCTTTTCATAAACTTCCTCTTTCTCCAAAATATTTAATAAAAACATTGCTTCCATAAAATCCTGAACTGTACGAATATGCATATTTAATCTCGAAGCTGCTTCCGAAGCTGAGATATTATGATAAGACGCCAATAACTTAAAAAGCGGCTCCGCATAATCCTTTGATATATATAATCCTAATATTGCTGCTTCCTTAAAATTCATTTTCTTTTTTTTCTGTGCCTTTGCGCCTCTGCTTTTATTTATTTTTTGAACGCTGAGCCGCTGAGATGCAGAGATTTTATTTGTTGATTATCTAAATTTTATTCATATTTTTTCTCTGCGTCTTTGCGTCTCTGCGTTTAGTTATTTTTTGAACGCTGAGATGCAGAGATATTATTCACTAATTGAACTAAAAATGTAATTACTATTTTGATTAAAATTATTGATTTCATTTTATTATTAATATTTTATTTAAATATGCTTATATTTAATGAATCCAGCCTGTCAATAATTCTTACTTCCTCACCTTTTACAAATAAATCAAAAAACTCTTTAAACAAATCTCCCATCGAATCACAAAGCTGGTCGAACGAAAGACTCTCTTTATAATCCAAATAATCCTTTTTCGAAATATGAACACTTACATCACCCGAATAATCAAACATTATCCATGTTTTATCCCTGTATTCAATATTATTATAATATAAGTAATAGAATTCCTGTCCCATTTTAATTGGCACCAAAGCAATTTTATTATCTTCAAAAAAGGGTAATGCAATCTGATTAACACGAAGAAATGTAGCAAATTCAATTAAATCAGATTTAGAGAAATTTATTTTCCCTGTTGGGAAAGGACGTTCAGTAAATCCGTTCTTTGCATCTTTAATCGACATTGCTGCCAATTCGAATATTTCCCTGCCTTTCCATTTAACTTTTCGGGTTACCGACAAATAAACAAGCCAAACCAAAAAGATCATCATTAATACTCCCAGAAATTTATTTAATGGAGTAAATGCCATTTTATTAAGCCCTGAATTTGAAATTGGAGCTAATAAAAGAAAAACAGTAAAAATTAGCAGATATATTGAACTAACCAGATAAGTCAGACTTCTGACTCTTAAATATGCTCTAAACTGAAACAATCCAATAATAGCAATAATAACTGCCAATACCTTAAAACCAACACTAAAACCCCAGAAAATATTTGA
>JAIORY010000259.1 GCA_021107915.1 Bacteroidales bacterium
GTTGAAGATTTTATGCTTCTCGCTAACAGAAAAGTCGCTGAATTTATCGGTAAAAAAAGAGATAACAAAACTCCGAAAACATTTATTTATCGTATCCACGATGTTCCATCACCGGAAAAACTCAACACTTTTGTAAGTTTTGTCGGTAAACTTGGTTATCAAATAAAAATGGACACAACTGAAAATCTGGCAAAATCTTTAAATAATTTATTCAAAAATATTTCAGGAAAAGCAGAGGAAACAATGATCGAAACTATTGCTATCAGAACAATGGCAAAAGCAATATATTCAACCGAAAATATTGGTCATTACGGACTTGCTTTTCCTCTTTATACTCATTTTACTTCTCCTATCAGGCGATATCCCGATCTTATGGTTCATCGGTTACTTGAGTCATATTTAGAGGGAAAACCTTCGGTAAACAAAAAAGAATATGAAGAATATTGTGAGCAATGTTCACAATTAGAAAGACGTGCAGTTGACGCTGAGCGTGCATCAATAAAATACAAACAGGCAGAATATCTTCTTGATAAGATTGGACAAAGTTTCGACGGAGTAATTTCGGGAGTTAGTAAATGGGGAATTTACATCGAAATAGTTGGAAATAAATGTGAGGGTATGGTTCGTTTAAATGATCTTTACGATGATTTTTATTATCTTGATGAAGATAATTATTGTGTTATCGGGTCTCAATCAGGAAATAAATACAAACTTGGTGATAAAGTTATAATTAAAGTAAAACGTATTGATCTTGCAAAAAAACAAATGGATTTTAAGTTGATGTAAAATTATTTTCGGCTTTTTGAAGGATACAAATAAGTAATTAACCCTCCTATTACAGGACTAAAAATCATACAAAGAAAAAAAGACCATTCAGTACTTGGTTTTTTCTTTTTCCCAATATTTTCTGATATTATTAATGATAAAATATACCAGACAATAAAAACAATTACTATTATTATTTCATTCATGATTATAATTTATTAACAAAACAGAACTAAAAACAATAAAGGAATAATTATTCCCAATATTGTAAGCCAGGCACCTCTTCCGGTAATTCCTTTTTTTCCTCTAATAATAAATAATCCTGTAATGGCAATTAATATTAATGCTCCTGCAAAAATATCCGAAAACGATGTCCACCATAAACCGGGATTATAATGAAGATAATTCATTTCTTTAAAAATTGGTCTTTTTTTAGTTTTTTCAATGGTTCCGACACCTTTCGAAATATTAAAAACAGCAATACCGTTTTTTAAAAATACTTTAAGCGTATTATCATTCGGAAAATAATGCTTTTTATAATAACGCCCTTCATTAAAATTATTGAGAAAATTAACAACGGCGGTTTTATCCATTTCTGTATTTAGCTGATCGGTAAATTCGATATTATTTGTAGTAATAATATAATTAGGATTCCAATCGTCCAAATGATTGATTGCAATTCCCGATAAAGCATAAATTATTGTCATTCCAAAAAACAAAAAACCAAGATCGCGATGAATTACCCGATTCCATTTTCTCCACTTAAATTTCATAAACTATCATTTATTAATTCTACAAAAATAAAAAAAGCCGTGATAATATTACCACAGCTTTTTTT
>JAIORY010000195.1 GCA_021107915.1 Bacteroidales bacterium
AAAGGCGAAATAATGCGTGTAAGGTAGTAAATATTTAGGAGTTAGGCACAAGGTTTACAGACACAAAAAATTACAAATATGAAAAAATCTCTGCCATCATGAAATACCAACTGTCAATTACTATTCTATTATTAATAGGATACTTATTATCGAATTGTTCGGGGCAAAAGAAACTTAAGACCCGTGCATCTAATGATGAAATTAATCCTGTAACCGAGGAGGTTCATAGTAAGACTTTAAACCATTCAACGGTTACTGATATCGAGGGAAATGTTTATCCGGTTGTTATGATAGGTGACAAACTTTGGATGGCTGCCAACCTCAATGTATCAAAGTACAACAATGGAACACCCATTCTGCCATATTCAGGTGGTGGATTTTTGGAACCTCTAAAAAAGGGAATGTTTACCTACTACAATAAAGATATGGCTAACAAAACGCGATTTGGGAAGTTGTATAATTATCATGCAGTTACCGAAGGCTGTTTATGCCCCGAAGGCTGGCAAGTACCAACAGATGAGGATTGGCAAGAAGTAATTAAATTGCAGAAACAAGACAAATTAAACCTCCTTTTAGGTGGTTTAATGAACCCTCAGGATATTCCTCCATTTTCAGATATGGATATTTCAGGCTATTGGTGGACTACTACTTCTGTAGGGAGAAATACAGTGGCTACTTATGAATTTCATTTAGACAAAACTAGTTTACAAAAAAGTGGTATGAATGAAAGGAATTTTTTATCAGTAAGGTGTATTAAAAATTGAACAACCATAAATTAATTTAACAATGAGAGAAAAAATATTTAGCATTATAGGTGTTGTTTTAATAACAATTCCATGCTTTTTGTCGAATCCTGTTATTGCGCAAGAAATTAAAACGCAGCTTTCTAATCAAAGCTATAATATCGGTGATAAAATAAAAGATAAAAAAGGGAGAAGATTATACTTTGTAGAAAAAGACCGCACACGTGGATATGTTTTCAGGATAACTATGGGTCGTAGTTCAATATTAACCGACCCCAATACCGGACTCCAATGGAGAAAAAAGCCCAAACCGCCTTATGGAAGTAAAGGATATTGGAAGTTAGATCCTGAATGTAGTTTTGAAGATACTCAGGCCTGGTTAAAGGAAAATAATGAAGGATGGAGAATCCCAAGCTATGAAGAGCTAGAAACATTTAGTAACAACCGTTTTAGATACCATAAACATATTCTGACTTCCACACCATCTGATAGGGATCCAAATGATTTAAAACTCTTTGACTTAAATAGATCACATATTCCAGTATCTAAAATTAATGAAACATCTTCTGATAAACCTCTTTCTAAAGGTGCTCAACAATTAAGAGATTTTAATGGAGGTTCTTCTTATAGTGTTACTTCTAAGAATATAGGATTAGGACCTGTTGGTTGCGTATTTTTAGTGAGAGGTGCAAAACAGGAACCACCTGAAACTAACATAACTGAAAAGAATCTTCGAATTCAAATGCTTCCAAAACAAATTTTACCCGATGGGAAATCAACTGTTGAAATAACAGCTAGCCTATTTGA
>JAIORY010000413.1 GCA_021107915.1 Bacteroidales bacterium
ATTACTCTTATTTTAATGTATAAATTTAAGTGATTTGTTAGTCCTTCATTAATCTAAAGAAATAAGTAAAAATGATGTATTTGATTATTTTTACCTTTGTAAACTCTGCATTTAATTTTTCAATAGTTTTTTGATGGCTGATTTTTCTTGCATGGGTTAAGAATTCTTTACCATTCATTTGCTATCAGGGTGTTCTTTTTATTCTAATAATATCTTCATACTACCATATAATTGATTATTCGAATATAGTTGTAATAAATACAATCCATCTGACAAACCATTTTTCATTATTTCTATTTCACCTGTATTGATACCTGTTATTGTATATACTTGTTGTCCATATATGTCGTATAATTTAAGAGTAAAATCCTCTCTTTTTTTGTTGTCAAATTTAATCGTAGTACGATCAGAAAATGGATTTGGATAAACTTTTACAAAATCAGACAAGCTTTCATTATTCTGAATTCCAGTATTATCAGTATAAATGATTACAAGTTTTGGATGAAGTGTTGAGTCTGAATGATCACTTGATGCAAATATCATGCTTCTATAATAATTCTCATTTCGAAGTCTTAACATAAAACCAAAACCTGTTGGAGGATTATTAATTATATCCTGTATAATTGCAGTTACATCTATTTCCGGATAATCTTCATTCTGGTTTGTACTCTGAGGCAGAATTACTTCATTTTGGGTAGTAGTATTAGGTTGATTATCCCATGTTACTTTATGTTCATCCCAGTCAGATGTTATTCTCTGTAAAACTGCTTCATTTGAGCCGCTTAATGTAGAATGACCGATATTCGGAGTTGTTGGATTATGATATAATGATAAAATTGCACTATTAATTACAGAATTTACTGGAATCACAGATAAATCAAAGTCTATTAAATTCCTTGCAACACATAATGGCCCGAAACATGTCCAAGCAATACCAGCAAAATCCTGATGATTTCCAAGGTTTTCGTAAATATCTAAATCATGAATGTATGCATCTTTACCTAAAACTGAATCTGGTTGTAAAGTAACTGAAATTTGAGAGTAACCAATACATACGATGCAAATTAATAGTCCAGTAATTAAAATTTTTGTTTTCATTTTGTTTGTTTTATTGTTATTAAAAAAATTATTTATTTCTGGTAACAAATACTTAAATACAATTGTATCTAATAATCATTTATTTGATTGTATAAATACTTATCATATTTATTAAAAAGCAAATATACCCAAACTTTTTATATTCCACAAAAAAATCACCCCCTCAAAATTTCAAATCTTTTATTTACCTTCGCACAACATTTTTTAAAATATTGAGATGATAGAATTAGTAAACGAAACTGTTGATTTCCTGAGAAAAGAAGGAATTACAGAACCGGAGGTTGGAATAATCCTGGGCACCGGTCTGGGAAAACTTGTTAATGAAATTAAGATTGAAAAAACCATAGACTACCGGATGATACCAAATTTTCCTATTGCAACAATTGAGTTTCACAAAGGCAAGCTCATTTACGGCGAAATAAAAGGGAAAAAAG
>JAIORY010000435.1 GCA_021107915.1 Bacteroidales bacterium
GCATTTTTAGAACCATCCTTTAATATCTGTAATGATCTGCTTTATAAGGTCCGTCAATTGGAACTCCAAGATATTCAGATTGTTCTTTTGTCATTTTTGTGAGTTTCACGCCGATATGTTCTAAGTGTAAACGTGCAACTTCTTCGTCAAGATATTTTGGTAATCTGTAAACTCCAATTTCGTGATCATTTTGCCAGAGGTCAAGTTGAGCAAGAGTTTGGTTTGTAAATGAATTACTCATAACAAAAGAAGGATGACCGGTTGCACAACCAAGATTAACCAAACGTCCTTCAGCTAACAGAAAGATTGAGTGACCATCAGAAAAAGTGTATTTGTCAACTTGTGGTTTGATATTTGTTTTTACGATTCCCGGATAACTATCGAGTTTTTCAACTTGTATTTCGTTATCAAAATGTCCGATATTACAAACGATAGATTGATCTTTCATTTTTGAAATGTGTTCGGCTGTAAGAACATCTTTGTTTCCTGTTGTAGTAACAAAAATATTTCCTTCCTTCAAAGCTTCTTCAATAGTTGTAACTTTAAATCCTTCCATTGATGCCTGCAAAGCGCAGATAGGATCAATTTCGGTAACAATTACTCTTGCACCGTAGCTTTTCATTGATTTTGCAGAACCTTTTCCAACATCACCATAACCGAGAACTACAACAACTTTTCCGGCTATCATAACATCAGTAGCTCTTTTAATACCGTCAGCAAGTGATTCGCGACATCCGTAAAGGTTATCGAATTTTGATTTAGTTACTGAGTCGTTTACGTTAATTGCGGGTGCTAATAATTCTCCTTTTTCCATCATTTGATATAAACGATGAACTCCTGTAGTAGTTTCTTCCGAAGCTCCTTTCCATTCTTTTACTGTCCTATGCCATTTTGTATCATCTTCGAGATATGATTTTTTTATGGTATTGATCAATGTTCGGAATTCCGTATTATCATATTTTTTATTCAAAAGTTCAGGATTATTTTCAATTTCATAACCTTTGTGAATCATGAGTGTAGCATCACCACCATCGTCAACAACAAGATGAGGACCTTTACCATCGGGAAAAGAAAGTGCTTGATTTGTGCACCACCAGTATTCTTCAAGTGTTTCGCCTTTCCATGCAAATACCGGAATACCTGCTTCTGCAATGACTGCAGCAGCATGATCCTGAGTTGAGAAAATATTACAACTTGCCCATCTTACATCGGCTCCAAGCTCGACAAGAGTTTCTATTAAAATGGCAGTTTGTATTGTCATGTGAAGTGAACCGGTTATTCTGGCTCCTTGTAAAGGTTTTTCCGAAGAGTACTTTTTTCTTATTGCCATTAAGCCCGGCATTTCTTTTTCGGCTATTTCAATTTCTTTTCTACCATAAGCAGCAAGTGATATATCTGCTATTTTGTATTTTAACTTACTTTCTGTCATTACGTTTTGCATAATTTATTTGGGTGTTTTAGTTTTTTGGTTTGCAAAAGTAAATAAAAATTCGGAATGACTAAAATTTAAAATGACTAAAATTA
>JAIORY010000312.1 GCA_021107915.1 Bacteroidales bacterium
ACAGTTGTTTTGAGCATTTAATAACGAGAAAATCAATAAAAATAATAAGGTAATAAATGTCTTTTTCATAGTTAATATTTTTTTGAATGCGTAAATATATATAAAAATCGAATATCCTGCAAGAATAATTTTCATATTTTTGCAACAAATAATAAAACATGAATAAAATTATCCTCATAATAAAACGCGAGTATCTCACGAGAGTAAAAAAACGATCATTTATTGTAATGACTATTTTGGGACCTATTCTTATGGCTGCCCTGATGATAGTGCCGGTGTATCTTGCTAATCAATCTTCGAGCGATGAGAAATCAATTACCGTACTTGATGAAACAGGCTGGTTTCTTGATAAATTCCAAAGCTCCGAAAACCTTAAGTTTCATAATACTTTTTCGAGCCTCGAATTAGCGAAAGAAGATTTTTTTAAAAGTGATGATTATGCTTTACTATTTATTCCCAAACCAACAGAAACAATACCAACATCGGCATTTATTTATTCCAACAAGCAACCAAATATTGAAGTAAAAACACATATCAAAAACATAATTAAAAATGAAGTAGAAAGCAGAAAGCTTGTTGCATCGGGAATTGATGAAAAAATCCTGCAATCAATAAAAACAAATATTAATATTTCGACAATCAAAATAAGCGAAAGTGGTGAGGAGCAAAAAACCTATACAGAGATAAGCATGATTATAGGGATTTTTTCCGGTATTTTGATTTACTTTTTTATTTTTCTTTTCGGAGCACAGGTTATGCGTGGTGTGATTGAAGAAAAAACCAGTCGTATTATTGAGGTAATAGTTTCGTCTGTAAAACCTTTTCAACTTATGATGGGCAAAATTATCGGCATTGCACTTGTGGGACTTACTCAACTTTTGTTGTGGGTAATTCTCACTTTTACTATTGTTAGTATTTTTCAGGTTTCTTTTGCCGACAAGTTTCCGGTAAATAATACGGAGATGTTATCATCAAACAATCCGTTACAACAAATTGATGCGGATAAAAATATTGATTTTAACAATGAAAAAATTAATAAAGTTTTCGAGGCAATCTTTTCAATAGATTACGCCACAATTATCTTTTCTTTTTTATTTTTCTTTCTTTTCGGATACTTACTTTATGCAGCCTTGTTTGCGGCAATAGGCTCGGCAGTTGACAGCGAAGCCGACACACAACAATTCATGCTTCCGATAACAATTCCGTTGATATTTTCGATAGTGATGTCTCAGGCAATAATTCAAAACCCTGATGGACCTTTAGCTTTTTGGTTATCAATAATTCCGCTTACTTCACCAATAATTATGATGATACGAATTCCATTTGGAGTTCCTGCATTTGAGCTTATTCTTTCGATGGTATTACTGATACTCGGTTTTATCGGCACAACTTGGATGGCAGCAAAAATTTACCGCACGGGTATTTTGATGTATGGCAAAAAGGTTAATTACAAAGAATTGTGGAAATGGTTGTGGTATAAGTCTTAATGATTTTGCAAATCTGTTCCGAATTA
>JAIORY010000002.1 GCA_021107915.1 Bacteroidales bacterium
TTGAAGCAGATCAATTGACAATTGACGAACTTATTAAATTGAAAAATTTTACTTTCAAGTTACTTGTTACTAAAATTAATGGGAAACTTGTAAAAAAAGACGAACGGAAAAATGCAATTATTAAAGATGGCGATAATGTTGCAGTGCTTCACATGATCAGTGGAGGGTAGTGGAGATTGGAGATTTACGATTTACGATTTACGATTTATGATTTACGATTTAAAATTTGAGAATAGAAATTAAACTACCTCAGCTACAACAAAAGTGCTTCCGCCAACAAAAACCAGATCATTTATACCGGCATTATTTGTTGCTGATTCAAAAGCTTTTCTGACTGAACTATATGATTTTCCATTAAGTCCATATTTAAACGCTGTATTTTCTAATTCTTCTTGATCTAATCCTCGCGGAATATCAGCTTTGCAGAAATAATAAACTGCATTTTGGGGGAGTATCTGAAGAATTGAATCTATATTTTTATCATTAACTACACCAAAGACAAAATGCAGTTTGTTAAAATTAAGATTGCTTATTTGAGATACAATTGATTTTATTCCATCAATATTATGTCCTGTATCACAGATTATGAGAGGATTGTTGTTTAATTTTTGCCATCGTCCAATGATCCCGGTATTTGTAATTACATTTTCAATCCCATCTCGAATATTATTATTATTTAATTCAAATTTATTATTTAAAAGATCAAGTGCTTGCAGACAAGTTGTGAGATTATTCGTTTGGTATTCACCAAGTAGCGGGTTTGATAGTTTTTCAATAAATATTTCATTGTCTTTCCACGCATCAAAAACATTAAGATCAGAATTTGGGGTTTGCACTTTTTTAAGCTTAAAATGCTCATCTGCGAAATAAATCTTACAATTATTCTCTTTAGCTTTTTCAGTAAAAATATTTTTGATTTGAGATTGTGTTTCACCGATTACGACAGGAGTTTCGGGCTTTATTATTTCGGCTTTTTCCTTTGCAATTTTTTCAATTGTATCTCCAAGAAACTGAGTGTGATCAAGTCCAATATTTGTGATTACCGAAAGTTCGGGTTTTATAATATTAGTTGAGTCAAGGCGACCGCCCATTCCAACTTCCACAACAGCGATATCAACTTTTTCAAAAGTAAAATACTGAAATGCCATTCCAACAGTCATCTCAAAAAACGAAGGTTGGATTTTCTTAAAATTTGATTTATTTTTTTCAACAAAATCAATAACAAAATCTTCTTCAATCATTCTTCCGTTTATCTTAATCCTTTCCCTGAAATCTTTAAGATGAGGAGAAGTATAAAGTCCGGTTTTTAAGCCTGCCGACTGCAAAACAGAAGCAATTAAATGCGCAACAGAACCCTTGCCGTTTGTTCCGGCAATATGAATTGATTTGAATTTATTTTGAGGATTATCAAGAATATTAAGAAGTTCAATTGTAACATTCAAATCAGCTTTGTAAGCAGCCTTCCCGATACGCTGGTACAT
>JAIORY010000320.1 GCA_021107915.1 Bacteroidales bacterium
CAGTAGTTTCTAGGACTTTTTGATATTCACAAGGACGCCCCTTTCGGGACATCATGCGGTTGAAAACAGCCCGCTTGAAACCCGAAAGGAGAGCGTCATGGAGGATGTTAAAGGACTTTGCTCGGAGTGGCAATCGCTTTTGGATAACTTTCGCCGAGTTTTTACCATGGGCGGTTGGACTCGGTTCGCCCAGTGGGCCACCGGAACCGTGCTGTGTGCGGAGGAACATACGATCACGCAAATCCTTACAGGGCTCGGTTTGGAGGAGCAGTGGCGAAACGTCGAACATTTCGCGGAATACGGAGCATGGGACCGCGAGGCCGTCGAACGGCAATTGATGCGGCTGGTCGAACAAGAACATCCGGCACGATGGGGAAAGTATCATCCCGTGGCCATTGACGACACCAAAGAACATCGAACCAGCGCGGACGTGTGGGGAACCTGCACCTTCCACGAGTCCGGCGCGAGGAGTCCCAACCGCGCCACGACGGTCCGTGCGCACAACTGGGTCGTCATGGGCGATCTCGCGCCTGGCAGGCCGTGGACCTATATGCCCACGGCGTCGCGGTTGTATTTTCGTAAGAGTCAGTTGCCCACGGGCGAACGGTTTCGTACCAAAACGGCGATGGCGGTGGAGATGCTTCGCGAGGTTGATGCGGAATCGGCCGCCCCGGTTTTGGCCGCATTTGACGGGGCTTATGCGATGAAAACCGTCATCAAGCCCTGCTTGAATCCGCCCGCGGGAAAACGTCGAGTTGAGTTCGTCACGCGGTTGCGGCGCGATGCAAGGCTGTACGATCCGCTGGTCGCGTCGGCCAAGAATCCGAAAGGTGGACGGCCTCGCAAGTGGGGCACGCGATTGCCGTCGCCGCAGGAGCATGACCAGTGGGACGTGCCTTGGCGACGAGGCCGGGCCTACGTCTACGGACGCATTCGCGCGTTCCGCTACAAATGCCTGCGATGCTGCTGGTCGGTCAGCGGCCCCGAACAAATCATGGTTGCCTTTGTCTTCGAGGTTCCCGGCTACGACAAACTGTGGGCCACGATCACCAGTGCCGCGGATTTGTCGGCGGGCCAAACGCTTTCGGCCAACAGCGGCCGATTTCGTCAGGAAGACGGATTCCGCGACCACAAACAACGATTGGGCATGGAGGAATGTCGGGCGTGGACGAAGGAACCGGTCTTGCGGACGTTCCAAATTCAGATGACGGCGCAGACGTTGCTGCGGCTGATGCAATTTCGCCTGGCGCGTCGCTTCGGCGAAGCCTGGTGTCCTCGGCCGCCTTGGAACTTGCGTAAACGTCACGTGTCGATCCTTGATCTACGTCGGCTGTTCTGGAAGCATCGTTCGAGGTTTTCGCAAGTCATGTCGGCCTTGGACGACTTGCGAAAACCTCCGCAAACCAAATATCACTGCGGCCAGCCCACCAGCCGGGCCGCTTAAAGTCCTAGAAACTACTG
>JAIORY010000003.1 GCA_021107915.1 Bacteroidales bacterium
TAATCATATAAAATCTATAATTATGCAATTAACAGGAATTTTTATTACAGCTATCGTTTTTGGATTTATTTTTGGAATATTCTACATTTTTGTACGAAAAAAAGAACGTTTAACTTTAATTGAAAAAGGTGCTGATGCCTCAGTATTTGTATCAAAAAGACGATACCATTCGATAACATTAAAATTTGGAATGTTGTTTATTGGTGTAGCTATTGGTATTTTGCTTGGAAACATTCTTGAGGTTACGACAGCCTTACAGGAAGAAGTTTCATACTTTTCAATGATCTTTCTTTTCGGCGGAATTGGTTTAGTGATAAATTATTTTGTGGAAATAAAACAAGAGAAATTGAAAGAATAATATATCAAATATTAGTACCAAAATAAAGCACTAAGGATACAATCATAACTGATTGTATCCTTTTTTGTTAGCCGTTAATATCGCGAATTTTACTTCATTCATTTGAGTGAATTAAAATAAATCCTAATTTTATGGTTATTCGCGCATTCGCGGCTATTTATTTTATTTGCGGATTTTTGGTTATAGCGAAAATCCTTCAATAACATTATAAACCGGTCCTTTGGGTCGTAAAACACTTTCAAACAAATACACTTTTTTTACTTCGATATTTTGTATCAATCCGGTTTTGTGTTTATCAATTATCTTTTGGAATAACTTTTTATCATTCAGTTTTCTTATCCTTGCAACAGTTAAATGTGGAACAAAGTTTTGCCTGTCGGGATAATAGCCTATTATTTTTAGATTTTCAATTATTGTTTGATGAAGAAATTGAAGTTCGGAGGATTGCTTAATTCCAAACCAGATTACTTTTGGATTATACGAACTCCCGAATATTCCAACATTTTTTAATTGCAATTCAAATGGCTCACAATCAATCACAGAATTATCAAATACTTCACAAATCGGATCAATTTTCTCATCAAAGGTTTCACCAAAAAATTTCAATGTAAGATGAAGATTTTCTTCTTCAACCCATTTTATTTTTTCATGTTTTAATGAATTTCGTAAGCTCCAATACAATTTCAGGAATTGTTCGTCCGGTATTATCTTTATTGCTGCAAAGAGTCTTTTCATAAAAAACAATTAAAATTTTGCTGGTAAAATTACAATAATTTAATATTTTTGCACTTCATTTGAAAATCAAATGGGGCATTAGCTCAGTTGGTGCCGAAAAATTTGAAAACTTTTGTTTTCATTATTTTTCGTGCATCCTCGAAAATCTACTAAAATTGCAAAAACAATTTTATTGATTTTCGGGACTAGAGCGTTTGATATAGAAGAAATTCTCATTTGGGGCATTAGCTCAGTTGGCTAGAGCGTTTGACTGGCAGTCAAGAGGTCAGGGGTTCGACTCCCCTATGCTCCACACTATTTAGTGTTTGTCCATAAAGTCAATTATGTTGATAAAATTTTAGATTTATGATTTTAAATTTTA
>JAIORY010000381.1 GCA_021107915.1 Bacteroidales bacterium
TTAAACAATATTACTTTCATTATTTCTCCGTGTAACATAATGATTTTTGCATCGTCATATTATTAAAATCAAACGTTCTTTAAAATATTGTTCAAATATGGACGAACGTGTAAAAAAAGTGAACACATTTTTCAAATTTTACCTCGTTCCACATTCTGTCTTTCAATACCTTACAAGCTTGGCACGAAAATAGAGCAACAATATTACAAGAATATAATAAAAACAAAAAACAAAAAAAACTAATAAAATGAAAACAAAAACTTTAACACTCGTCTTAGTTTTTACTTTTTGTGCTCATTTTTCATTCTCCAATAATTTGAATATTGAGTTAGAAGAAGAAAACTACATTGATGACATTCCTTTTAATACGGAAAATATTGTTTCTAATATTCATGACTATTCCGTTACTCCTCTTGTACTTACACTTGAAGATGAAAATTATATTAATGATATTCCTTTCAGTACAAAAAAAGTGTATGACAGTTTAATGCTAAATTCATCTCCTAATAATTTTCAATTAGATGATGAAACATATATTAATGATATTCCTTTTGATACTGAAAAGATTTATTATGAACGGATTGCTCTTCAAAATGATAAAAAATTTAATACTGAAGAAGAATATATTGATGATATTCCTTTTGATACTTACTTAGTTTCGATAAGTAGTTTTGAATACTATAAAATAATTTTTTCAAACACGAGTAATGAAGTGCAATTGAAAATTGGCAATTATTATGATGAGCGGATGGAAAATTTAACACGAAAAATAATGGAAGGGGTTTTAAATAATTTTGAAAACAAAAATATTAATACCGATTACTGATCAAAATGCGCTTTAAGTTCGTTTCATTTCTTAAAGCACTTTGATTATGTATCGGTCTCGGGGAAAATCGGGATTTACAATATTAACCATCGTAAATTTCGATAAATTAATTGAATTATTTCTTCATTATTGAGGCAGAAAATATTTGTAAAGTCTATACTCCGGAAATATTTTCTCTATTTCTTTTACCCTCTCTTTTTTCTAAAAAACTCTTTCAAGATATTTGAGCATTCTGTTTCTAAAAATCCCGATTTTACTTTAGTTTTAGGATGAAGAATATTTTTTTCAAGAAGTGTAAAGCCTCTTTTTTCGTCTTTTGCACCGTACACAATTTTCCCTATCTGTGTCCAGAAAGCTGCACCGGCACACATCACGCATGGCTCAAGTGTAACATAAAGCGTGCATTCATTCAGATATTTACTTCCGAGGTAATTTTCGGCTGAGGTAAATGCTTGCATTTCTGCATGGGCGGTTACATCAGTTAATCTTTCGGTAAGATTATGTGCTCTTGCAATTATTTGTTTATTGCAAACCACAACTGCTCCCACAGGAATTTCATCAGCATCAAAGGCTTTTTGAGCTTCTTTGAGTGCTTCTTTCATAAAAT
>JAIORY010000228.1 GCA_021107915.1 Bacteroidales bacterium
AATTTACTTTGTTATGGAATTGGTGTTTTTAGAACTTTTCTAAACCAACTATTTATTCACAAACTCAAGCACCGAATCAGTAATAAACTGTAATTGTTCATTATCAAGTTCGGTGTGCATTGGTAATGAAATTACTCTTTCGCTTAAATCTTCAGTAATTGGGAAATCACCTTTTTTGTATCTTGAATCCTGATATGCTTTTTGCATGTGCAAAGGGACAGGATAATAAATCATTGCAGGAACCCCTTTTTCATTCAAAAACTCCTGAAGAGCTTTTCTGTCAAGGTCTTTTGTAACTAAAGTATATTGATGAAAAACATGAGTTGATTTTTTAAATTTAAAAGGAGTAATTAGTTTTGGATTATTTGCAAAAGCAGCATTATAAAAATTAGCGGCTTTGTTTCTTGCCTCGGCATATTCATCAAGATGTTTTAGTTTAATATTTAGGATGGCTGCCTGAATACTGTCAAGTCTTGAGTTTACTCCGATATAATCGTGATAATATCTTACAGTCATTCCGTGATTTACAACACTTCTTAATTGTTTTGCCAGTTCATCATCATTTGTAAAAATCGCACCACCATCACCATAAGCACCAAGGTTTTTTGACGGAAAGAAAGAAGTGCATCCAACATGCCCGATAGTACCAGCTTTCTTTTTTGAATTATCATCAAAAAAATAATCAGCACCTATTGCCTGGCAGGCATCTTCAATTACAAAAAGATTATTTTCTTTGGCAATTTTCATTATTTCATCCATATTAGCACATTGTCCGAAAAGATGAACCGGAACAATAGCTTTTGTTTTTGGAGTAATAGCTTTTTTGATTGCCTCAGGATCAATATTAAAAGTGTCAGGCTCAACATCTACCAAAACAGGAATTAAACCCAAAAGTGCAATAACTTCAGCCGTAGCAATAAAAGTAAAAGAAGTAGTAATAACTTCATCACCTGGTTTAAGTCCAAGAGCCATCATAGCAACCTGAAGTGCATCAGTTCCATTTCCGCATGGAATCACATGTTTAACACCCAAATATTTTTCAAGATTATCCTGAAATTCTTTTACGGCAGGACCGTTAATAAATGAAGTAGTTTCAATTACCTCGTTGATAGCAACATTTACTTCGTCTTTTATCTTTTCGTACTGACCTTTAAGGTCAACCATTCTGATTTGTTCCATATTATTATTTCTGATATTTTTTTGTTTAACGATGGGCAAAGGTAATTGTTTTGTTGCGAATCGATTTAAAAATTTCATATCAAATATTATTGAATTCGGATTAGGGGAAATAAAGGAAATATGGGAAATAAGAAAAATAAAGGGAATAGGGGAAATAATGAAAATATGTTTTGGGTTGTCAATTCCTTAAACAGATAAAAATCTTTAACAAGCAATTACTACTAATTA
>JAIORY010000186.1 GCA_021107915.1 Bacteroidales bacterium
TTCCTTGGCGTAGTTCCTGCTGATGCGAGTTTTTAGCTCACCTACTGTTCGGGATTTATTTTTAATCCCCGAACCAATATTAAAAGAATTTGCAATTATTTTAGGTGCCAGTTATTTTATTAATTTTGTATTGAGATTATTAAAAAAATATGAGAAAATTAGCATCGATTCAAAAAATCAAATCATTAGAGCCTATTGAAGGTGCTGATGCAATTGAGAAAGCACAAGTTTTAGGATGGCAACTTGTAGTTAAAAAAGGGGAATATAAAATAGGAGATTTTTGTGTTTATTGCGAAATTGACTGCATAATGCCGGACAAACCTGAATATGCTTTTCTGAAACCACGAAAAATGCGAATAAGAACCGTCAAACTAAGAGGGCAAGTTTCGCAAGGAATATGTTTTCCGTTATCGGTATTACCAAAAGGTGTGTCGATATCTGAAAATTTAGATGTTACCGATTTACTTGGCATAGAAAAATATGAACCGCCAATTCCGGCTTCTCTTGAAGGAACAATGAAAGGACGTTTTCCTTCTTTTATTCCTAAAACAGACGAACCACGCGTTCAAATATTTCAAGAATTTCTTGACCAACACCAGGGTGAGAAATGTTATATTACCGAAAAACTTGACGGTAGTAGTGTTACATATTATTTGAATAACGGTGAATTTGGTGTATGCAGCAGAAATTTAGAACTTCTCGAAGATGATACAAACACATTATGGAAAATAGCTTACGAATTAGATATTGAAAATAAGTTATGTTCATTAAATAAAAACTATGCTTTACAAGCCGAAATTGTCGGCGAGGGAATACAAAAAAACACCCTGAATCTAAGAGGACAAACAGTATTCTTCTTCAATGTATTTGATATAAATGCCTATAAATATCTTGATTATAAAGAATTTGTTTCGCTAATGAAGTCTTTAAAATTAAAAACGGTTCCAATTGTTGAGAAAGAATATATTTTAGAAAACGACATTAACAAGCTCGTTGAAATGTCAATAGGAAAATCGTTGATAAATCCGAAAGGTTGGCGAGAAGGCATTGTAATACGTTCACATAAAGAACAATTTATAAACGGAGAAAGATTTTCGTTTAAAGTTGTAAATCCAAAATTTCTGCTTAAATACGATGGTTAGAGAAACCTTGAAGGTTTTTAAAAAAATCCTCCAAATCTTTGAGATTTGGAGGATTTCGTTTTTGCACTATTTTGTGTTTAATGAATAATTATCTTCTTTAAAGTATAACTTCCACCACTCTCGATAAGCAAAGTATAAATACCATTTGAAAGATGAGAAAGGTTAAATTTTTCTATGAATTCTCTGTTGATCTCAATATTTTGATTTTCGAAAACAATATTTCCTGTATTGCTGATAATCTTCAGATTAACATTAATATGTTTC
>JAIORY010000131.1 GCA_021107915.1 Bacteroidales bacterium
AATCTTTAAATCGCCACCTATTAATTGCAGTATATTCAATCCTTCAAGACTTTCAAGGCTATTATTACTACCTATGAATAATTCGCCTGCAATAGATTCCAACATGTTTAAACCCTCAAGGTTTACAAGACTGTTGTTATCACCTATTGATAAAAATCCACCTATTGACACTAATTTAGTAAATCCTTCAAAATCTTCAAGTTTATTGTTACTGCCAACAGAAAAATCACCTCCAATGGTTTCCAACTTAGTCAGTTCTCCAAAATTCACAAGGTTTTCACATTGATAAACGTTTAAGCTATTACTGATAGAAGTCAGGTTTTCAAGGCCTTCGAAGCTTGAAAATTGTTCGCAGTACCTAACTATTAAACCTCCATTCAATGAATTCAGATTGTACAAACCTTTAAGGCTTTCAAGATTATCATTGTATTCGATTGTTAGGTTGCCACTAAATGATTGAGGGATTTGCAAACCCATAAGATTGACAAGCTGATTACAATATTTTATTTTTATTCCGCCGTTGATAGTTTGCAAATTATCCATGCCTTGCAAATTCATAAGTTCACCGTTTTCTTCAAGATTAAGGTAACCATCAATAGATTGGAGTCCGTTTAAACCCTGGAGATTTATAAGATGTTCATTATTAATGATATTTAAATCAGCACCTATTGTTTGCAAATTGTTTAAGCCACTGAGATTTGTGATATTATTATTATCAACAGACAAATAACCGTTGATGGATTGCAAATTATTTAAGCCTGAAAGATTGCTTAAGTTAACATTGTTCATAATTAGCAAGTCGCCACTAAAAGTTTCCAAACTTATCAGCCCTTCCAGATTTGCGAGTTTATCATTATTATCGATAAAAAAATCACCACCGATGAAATTCAAATTATCTAAACCTTGGAGACTATTCAAATTATTATTGTTTTCAATGGTTGTGTGGCCTCCAATAGATTCTAAACTTCCAAGGTCGTTAATGCCGGTCAGCGCATTGTTTCCTGAAATTTTTAATTCACCACCTATTGTTTGAAGGGAGTTTATTCCATTTAGTGATGATAAATCATCGTTATTTTTTATCATTAAATAACCATTTATTTCTGTCAGGTTTCCAAGAGCAGATAGACTTGTCAGGCCACTAATTTCATCTAATTCAATGCTGCCTTCAACAATTTTATAGCCCTCATCAAAAAAAGTCTGGAGTTCGTCAAGGGAGGGATTAATCAAACTATATTCATAGATTTCGCTTGGTGGGTTAGGTTGAAATCTATCACCGCATGATGAAATAAACATAACAAAAATGACACCAATAGTCAGATATAAAACAAGGTTTTTCATAGCAAATAAGTTTATCCAAGATTAGTTCAGTATAAAATAACTTTCAACACAAAATTAACTAAAATTCC
>JAIORY010000170.1 GCA_021107915.1 Bacteroidales bacterium
GGTTCCTTTGAAGTTATTTCATCATTAATAGGAGTAAGCATCATTTCCTTAACTTTTTCAGGATCGTCTGTTTGTCCGAGTATCCAGCTAAGTTTAACCCAGGCAACTTCAGGTAGCATATTTCCGGCAGGGATAATTCCTTTTGCCATCATGTCGCGTCCTGTATCATAAACAAACATGTGAACATAACCCCAGATAGTTTGCAGTGTCATATACATGTGAACTCCTTTTGCATGAGCACGCTCAATGGCCGGATAAAGTTCTTTATTAACATGACCCAATCCGGTTCCAACTATAATTATTCCTTTATAACCTGCATCCACCAACAAGTCAATAGTATCAGGTTTCATCCCCGGATAATAATAAATCATGGTAACTTCATCGCTGAAATATGGTAATATTTTTACGTTACGGTCTTTACGTCTCGGTTTATAATTTTTCTTAATATGATGAAATTCTTTTGTACTTATTCTTGCCAAAGGAATATCACCGATAGTTCGAAAAGTAGAGCGGTAAGAGGAGTGCATTTTTCTAACTCTTGTTCCTTTATGCAGCAATCCGTATTCATCGGAAGTTGGCCCGAACATACAAACCATAACTTCGGCAATATCACAATGACCTGCTGCTTTCATTGCGTGTTGTAAATTAAGAGCAGCATCAGAACTTGGTCTGTCAGATGACCTTTGAGAGCCGACAAGTACAATTGGCACAGGAGAATTTTGAACCATAAAAGTCAGGGCTGCACCGGTGTGATGCAAGGTGTCGGTTCCATGACCGATAACTATTCCGTCAATACCATTTTCAATTTCTTTTCCGATTGCTTTTGCAAGAGACATATATTGTTTTGGACCCATGTTTTCGCTAAAAACGGCAAATACTTTTTCAGTATCCAGATTGCAAATGTCTGCTAATTCGGGAACTGCTCCATATAGTTCGCCCGGAGAGAAAGCCGGAATTACTGCTCCTGTCCTGTAATCTAAACGTGAGGCAATAGTTCCTCCCGTCCCGAATAATTTTACATGTGGCAATCCCTTGGTTACAGGAAATTGCTTTTCGGGAATTTTGTAATTGGCTTTTTTATAGCCGGTTTCTTTCATCGTTTCTACTGTCGAAACATCAATACCAACATTGTAACCCGTAGGTATTTTCATGACAATGTGTTTATCGGCAAAATCGTTCCGACAAATTTTCCACGTGTAGTTTCAATAGTCGCTTGTCCCCACACCCGAACATTATATTTCTTTAATATTTTAAGAGCCTCACCTTTATATCCCTGGAATAAATCTGAATTCATGTTTTTGTTGTTTTCTGATAAATTAGTATTAACAAATTACTTAGTGTTTGTCAATAAAGTCAATTATGTTGATAAAATTTTAGATTT
>JAIORY010000090.1 GCA_021107915.1 Bacteroidales bacterium
CCTGATGGTTTTATCAATTTCGTGTATCGGCACACCGAATAAATTAGCTTTTTCTTTGTTGGTATTTATAAAAAGGTCGGTTCGTGATTTTGCTAACTTATTATCAATATTTATAACCCCTTTTTCATTTTCAATATATTTTTCAACATCCGAAGCAATTTTTCTAAGTTCGTTAATATTATCACCTTCAATATATATCATTATCGGGGCTGTTATTGGTGTTCCTTGTTCAAATTCTTTAATATCTATTTTAGCACCCGTAAAATTATTGAATGTTTTTCGTAATTGTGAAATCAGATTATCAAATTTTTCAATATCATACTCTTTTAAAAACACGAAAATATCACCATAATTTTTTAAATAATTTTTCGACATTACATTATAATAAATGCGCGGATTTCCGTGCCCGACATTTGAAGCATAATGTTTTACATAAGCAATTGTATCTAAAACAGCTTCAACTTCACCAACTACCTTGTTAGTTTTATCAAGATTAGTGCCTTCGGGCAGGTTTATTTTAATCAGAAACTGTGGTTTTTCGGCTTTAGGGAATAAGCTGAATCCGACAAATTGTACCATAAACACCGAGCCAAACAAAACTACAATAGCAACAATCAGTATCATAGCTTTATGGGACAATGAAAAGGAAAGAATTCTCCGGTAAGGTCCTTCAATAAACTGTCTCAAATACCGATGATTATTTTTCTTTTTGTTTTCAATTGAATTATTTTTGGGTTTTTGCTTAAATATTTTGCTTGCAATAAGCGGAGTTAGAGTAAGAGCAATAAACAACGAAACCGAAAGGGTTGCAATAATGGTTAAAGGCATGCTACGCATAAACTGCCCTACTTTATCGGGCATCAGAATTATCGGTACGAATGCCAGCAAGGTTGTAACCGTTGCACTTACAATGGGCCAGCCAATTTCGGAAGCTCCTTTTATTGCCGCTTCTATCGGCTTATAACCTTTTGCAAGAAAACGGCTGATATTTTCAGTCATTACAATTGAATTATCGACCAGCAAACCGAGAGCAACTACCAAGCCGGCAATCGACATTTGTTCCAGCCCGAATCCTGCCCAGTCAACAAAAGCAAGTCCTGTAATGATTGATAAAGGAATTGCAATTATCACGATTAATGCAGATTTAAAACTGAGTGCAAGCAAAATAATTATACCTACCAGAATTATTCCTTGTAAAAGATTTGACTGAAAATTATTGATTTTTAATGCTACTTCTTCCGATTGGTCATAAACATTTTCCAAACTAATATCCTCATCCAGATTTTCTTTGAATTTATTTATTTTTGCTTTAACGCCTTCGGTTGTTTTAAAAACATTTCGTCCTTCTTTTTGCTTAATGGTAATATATATTGCCCTTTTGCCCGAGAAACGTGCAAG
>JAIORY010000266.1 GCA_021107915.1 Bacteroidales bacterium
ATAAGGGTTCTGAATAAGTAATTAAACTATCGTTAATAAGTATATTTCTGGCATAGATACATGGTTTTGAATTTTGTGTAAAAGCATTAAAGCTTAATCCGGTAATTAGAATTAAAATTGATAATTTTGAAATAAGTGTTTTCAAAATGTAAGTTTTTATTTAATATGAGATTTGAAGAATTGGTTATTATTTTAATAATGTTGCGAAATGTATAAAATATTTATCATATAATACAAGAGATTTCGGGAAAATTTTATTTTTCTGATGAATATCCACCGAATTGAATTATTTTTATTGCTGTGATAACAACTATTTTCTTACTTTTGTTTCTCACATAAAAAAACAAATCATGGCACAAGAAGAAATCAATATGAAAAAAGTATTACCGGTTGCACTGGTAATTGGAGCAATTATTCTAGTAATAATTTTCTGGAGCAGAATGACCATAACCATAGATGCCGGTCATGCAGGAATTTTATTTAAAACTTTTGGTGGTGGTATCGATACTGAAAAAACTTATGGAGAGGGCTTTCATTTTTTAGCTCCATGGAACAAAATGATTGATTACGAAGTTCGTCAGCAAGAGATTGCCGAAGACATGAATGTATTATCATCTAATGGTCTTGAAATTAAAGTAGATGTTTCTGCATGGTATCAACCGAGTTTTTCTGAACTTGGACTTTTGCATAAAAATATCGGAACTGATTACTTACGAAGAATAATTATTCCGGCAATGCGTTCATCAGCACGAAAAGTAATAGGTAGATACACACCCGAACAAATTTACTCAACAAAACGTGATGCAATCCAGGATGAAATATTTACAGAAACTGTTGAAATATTAGCTGAAAAATATGTTAAAGTAAACAGAATACTAATTCGTTCTATTATTCTGCCACCTACAATTAAAACAGCAATTGAAAAGAAATTAAGACAGGAACAGGAATCACTTGAATATGAATTTAAACTTACAAAAGCAGCAAAAGAAGCACAACGCCAAAAAATTGACGCTGAAGGTAAAGCAACTGCAAACCGTATTCTTAACGCAAGTTTAACTGATAAAATACTTAGAGAAAAAGGAATTCAGGCTACTTTAGAATTAGCCAAATCACCAAACTCAAAAGTTGTTATTATTGGTAATTCAAAAGACGGAATGCCACTTATCTTAGGTGATTCTAAGTAGTGCTTTTCTTTAAAAAATTGCAGACATTATGGACAGACACTAAGTAAGGGAAATATAGGGAATTGATTAATTTTGAAAAGCAGGATGTTTATTCCTGCTTTTTTTTATTCTTTCTTAAATCCGCAAGTCAATATTTAAAAAGCTGATAGTCATC
>JAIORY010000094.1 GCA_021107915.1 Bacteroidales bacterium
ATATTCATTCCATCTTCTAATACATGTGAAGCAAAACAATGTCGTAAAATATGCAAGTTTATCTTTTTGATTCCTGCTTTTTTAACAGCCATTTTTAAAGCTCATTTCTGCTGATAACAACAGGCAGGTCTTTTTCTTCCTTTGGGTAAGGAATCTTAAAAGCAAAGTCTTCATCATCCAGCATATTAGTATAAAACCAGCGTAATCCTGCCACATAGATTTTTATGGTACGCCAGGCTCTGAATTTGTGGTACTGCAACTGATATAAATAATCAGTAACTTCATCAATTTCTGTTTCCTGTGGAGTCTTTCCTGTATATTTACACAGGTATTCCACGGCTCGTAAATAATTAACAATCGTTTGCTCAGAATGATTGCTCACCGACAAACGTTTTTTCATTTTTTCCAGTAAAACAGTCAAATCCTTTACTGTAATTTCATTTTCGTTTTTCATAATTCATTATTTTTGTTGAATTATGATATACGAATTTGGCTGCTTAAAAGATTTTAGCTACTTTTGGTTTTGTTCAACACGCAATATAGCAAAAAGCGGTAAAGTGGATAATTGTGGCGGTTTTAGCCCGTATCAACCTTGTCTCAGCTTGAAAGTGAATCGCTCGCAATCCGCTTCATGCCATATTGCCACCGTTGTGTAGCATATCATAAGAAAAATTACAACATTTATGAAACTAAGAATAAAATCAACAAAGAAAACCATTTTAATACTTGGACTTTATCAAATCATTGGTGCCCTGTTTGGTTTTTACCTTATTGCTAAGCTTCTTCTTCGAACAAGTGAAATTAACGGTGTAATTCTTTTGATTTATTTAATAGCAATTGGACTGTATTGTTTGTCAATGAAGGCGGGAAGTCTGCTAATTAGGAAGGAATACAAAAGAGGCTTGCTATTCTCTCTGATTAACCAAATCCTTCAAACAATTGCTTACGCAGTAGGAGGATATAAATATTATTATTTTTCTGGAGCCAAACTGTCAACAGGATTAAACTTCAATAATGGTTTTGAATTAAAATTTGACTTTGGAATTACATCAGAATTTGGTTTATCTTGGAATTCTGGTGATGAGTATTATTTGTATATAAACGTATTAGCCATTTTTCTAATTTATGTAATCATTGACATTTATGAAGAAACTTTCAAGAAAAACAAAAACATTGAAAATTCAGAAATGAAAGAGGTTCATGAAATCATTAGTAAGGATTAAAAAATACGACTACACAACACCTAAGCATATAAAAACTCCGTAGTGCTCATGCATCTGCGGTTTTTATATGCATTGTTGAACGACACCAAAAGTAGCGGGGCTGGCTATTTCA
>JAIORY010000118.1 GCA_021107915.1 Bacteroidales bacterium
AGAAAAATAATTTGAGAAAAATATTATGACTAATATTACTGAAAAATCGAAAAAACAATTACTTGAACATATCAATGAATTAGAAAATTATATTAAAAGTTTAAAAATTGATTTAGTAAAAGCACAAACTGATATCGAAAAAATAAATCATGTCAAATCAGTATTTCTTTCGAATATTAGTCATGAAATACGTACACCAATGAATGGAATTATTGGCATGTACAATGTATTAAAACAAACAAAACTAACAGAAGAACAAAAAGATTTTCTCGATATTATTAATATTTCAGGGCAAAACCTTTTATCCATTATTGATGACATTCTTGATCTTTCAAAAATAGAATCAGGCAAGTTAGAGCTTGAAAGTAAACTATTTAGTATTAATGATGAAATAGAAAAAATAGTTAATTTATTGATTATTAAGTCAAAAGGAAAAGGCATTAAACTAATATACAAACGTAATAATAATATTCCTAAATATGTTTATGGCGATGCGAGCAGGTTTAAGCAAATACTCATTAATCTTACAAATAATGCAATAAAATACACAAAAGATGGAAGTGTTACAATTAATACAGAATTAATAAAAACTGATAATAAACATATTTTCTTAAAATTCAGTATTATTGATACAGGAATTGGTATAACAAAAGAAAATCAAGTTAAGTTATTCAAATCTTTTTCTCAAATTGATTCCTCCACTACACGAAAATACGGAGGTACAGGTCTGGGTCTTGCAATTTCTAAAAATCTTACAAAAATCATGGGTGGGAAAATTGGAGTTGAAAGTTCATTAGATAAAGGTTCAATATTCTGGTTTACACTTAAATTCGATAATGTACCAAAAGATGAAGTTTATTTAATAAGTAAGGTTGATACTCAAGAAAGTAATTTAAAAAAATTATCTGTTCTTATCGTTGAAGACAACCTGTTAAATCAAAAATTTGCATCTGCAACTTTAATTAAGCAAGGTCATAAGGTTAAAATTGCTGAAAACGGTATGATTGCCGTCGAAAAATTCAATAATAATAAGTTTGATATTATTTTAATGGATATTCAAATGCCTGTTATGGATGGTATTGATGCTACTAAAGAAATCAGAAGAATTGAAAAAATGAAAAACGTAGCTATAGATAAACAAGTATATATTATTGCAGTAACAGCTTATGTTTTTGAACGTGATAGAAAAATGTGTCTTGCTGCCGGAATGGACGAATACCTCACAAAGCCATATAAACCTCTTGATCTTATTCAATTGATTGAAAAGATTTACTCTAAAGCAAAATAACAAGTGTAAAAAAAAGGAACCAACTAAATTTATAGTGATTCCTTT
>JAIORY010000289.1 GCA_021107915.1 Bacteroidales bacterium
GCGGATGGTTAACCCTTGATGCTTATGAAGGCACAGTAGCCCCAATGGGCGGTTCATACAATCTTGGAGTTAATTTTGATGCTACAGGATTTGAAGCTGGTGATTATGTAACAGCAGATATTGTAGTAAGCTCAGATCCTAACGTAGGAACAATAACAATTCCATGTTCAATGACAGTAATGGGAGATGCAATTAATCCTCCAACCGACCTTGAAGTAATATTAACAAATGATGTTACAGGACAGGTAGATCTTACATGGCAATGGACAGCAGATGCCTTCCAATACTTTACAGTGTATCGTGATGGTATATTTACAGGAACAACAACAAATCTGTATTATACAGATTTCTTACCTGATTACGGAGATTATTGTTACACAGTAGTAGCAGTATATGACGAAGGACAAACCTCACCTGCGGGACCTGAATGTATAGAATGGCCAAACCCAACAATGGTAATCGATCCCATGTATTTATATGCAGAAGTATGGCCTGATCATACAGCAATGGTCAATACCAATATAAGCAGTACAGGCATAGGGACACTTTCTTATGTTTTTCCTGATTTTGTTCCTGGAGATGGCTCCAGAGCATACTGTTCGTCATCTGGTGGAGGTGCTGATGAATATATTAGTAATGTAACAATAGGTACAATAAATAATACTACAGGTCAAAACAGCTACGCTGATTATACAAATATGTCAACTGATGTTGCTGTTGGTGATTCATATCCAATAACTGTTACAAACGGAGATCCTATTTGGTCTGCAGATCAATGTGGAATATGGGTTGACTGGAATCAAAATGAAAATTTTTATGATGATGCTCCAATTACAGTTAGTGGAACACCAGGTGTTGGCCCATATACAGCTACTATTATACCTCCTGATGATGCTCTTGCAGGGCCTACCAGAATGAGAGTTCAAATCAGATATGCAGCTACACCTGATCCTTGTGGTTCATTTACTTATGGCGAAGTTGAGGATTATACACTTAATGTTACTGGTGGATATTTTATTACTATTGTTAATCCTTATCAAGGTTTTCTCGAATCTGGTTCAAATACAGATATTGATATTACATTTGATGCAACAGATTTTGATCCCGGATTGTATAGCGAATGGTTGTATGTAGAAAGTAATGACCCGAACAGGTTATATGATAGTATTTTCTGTGAAATGTTTGTTTACATACCCGGACAAATAGAAGGTTATGTAACTGATTGTAATACAAGCGATCCAATAGCCGGAGTAAGTGTTGTAGTAGACCAATGGTCAACCATGACAGGACCAGACGGATTCTATTCAATAA
>JAIORY010000103.1 GCA_021107915.1 Bacteroidales bacterium
ATAAATTACAATAACCAAAAATTCAATGACCAAAATAGTTTCAAACTGTTTGAATATTTGATCATTGATATTTGGAATTTATTTGTCATTTGTTATTTGTTATTTGGTGCTTTAATTCAAAATTTGTTTAACTTTATGGATAAACATTTATTAAAATTATAACTCCCTGTACTAATTGTAAATCGTACAAAATACGAATTTAACTTATTCACACAACATTATTTGTTCAAAATGAAAATCTTGTGTTTAAATTATCATTCCCCGTAACACGGGATAGGTTTTAGCACCGTTTCTCCATAGCCGGCGAAGGTTGCTAGAGGTTCATTGAGCCTATTCTCTCCCCTCTTCTTTATAAGTCAAACACCTTTTATAGAAAAGAATGCTTGATTTGTGATAACAAAAATACAAAATAAAATGACTAAAATGTAAAATGACTAAAATTTTATTTTTGTACCAAATTTACTGCAAGAATGGCAAGTATTTCCTTTATAATCTATTAGCAATTAACACATCATTTTCAATCAATAGCATAAACCAAAACATGTCCATCAAAAAACTCAAAAAATAAATTTACTTGTTTTTCAGTTTTATCAGTTTTTATAATACCTTTTGTTTTCCCTTTTGCAGTAACGGTAAATTCCTCAACAAAAATGTTTTCCTTGAAATCAAGATTTCTTTTGCCATATAATTTATACATAGCTTCTTTCGAGCACCAATATATATATAGGTATTCAAGAGCATTTTCATCTTCAGAAGATTTTAGTTCGTTTTTATTAAGAAACTTATGTTTTACTTTTAGTATCCGTGGTGTTATCTTTTCAATATCAATACCAACACTTGAAGTTTTACTTATGATAGCAGCAGCATAATTACCTGTATGAGTTACTGAAATATGAAACCCTGAATTTTTTATATGTGGTTTTCTATTTTCATCATAATTAATTTCGTTATGTTGATTATTATTTACTAATCTGTCAATCAAAATCCGATAAGCAAGCCAATGCTTTTTACGATTTTCGTTTACAAAAGAATTTAATATTTCAATTTCTTTTTCAGAAAGATTAAGTTCGGAAAGAAAGAATCCAACATCCTCGGTTATTTTCCATAATCCAAGAATAATATCTTTATTAATTTTTCTGATATATTCAACCGGCATTTTAATTATCTTTTAAAAAGGTAAAATTATAAGATATTTTTATTCTTAAGCTGTTTTATTCAAAAATCATATTTGTTAAGTCCGCCATAGTATTTCTAATTTTAGTCATTTTA
>JAIORY010000011.1 GCA_021107915.1 Bacteroidales bacterium
TTCCAATACTCCAATATTCCATTATTCCAAATTATACCAATTGTATTTTAAAATGCGCTGAAAGTGCATTTTAAAATTTACAATGGTTAATGCCGATACATAATCAAAGTGCTTTAAGAAGTAGAACGAACTTAAAGCGCATTTTGATTAGTAATCGGTATTAGAAATATTTCTTACTTTTGATTATTAATTTTTATCTATGATTTTAAGAACCGAAAAAATTGTAAAAAAATACAGACTCAGAACTGTTGTTAAAGAAGTTTCATTAAAAGTGGAGCAAGGAGAAATAGTTGGACTTCTGGGACCAAATGGTGCCGGAAAAACAACCTCTTTTTATATAATGGTTGGTTTGATAAAACCTTTAAGCGGCAAAGTTTTTCTTGATAATAAGGATATTACTAAGGAGCCGATGTACAAGAGAGCACAAAAAGGAATTGGATATCTCGCTCAGGAAGCATCTGTTTTTCGGCATTTAAGTGTTGAGGATAATCTTAAAGCAGTTCTTGAATTTACCAAATATTCTAAATCTGAACAAAAATACAGACTGGAATCCTTGATTGAAGAATTCGGATTACGACAGGTACGAAATAGTAAAGGTATTACTTTGTCGGGGGGCGAACGCCGCCGGACTGAAATAGCACGTGCCCTCGCTGTTGATCCTAAATTTATTTTATTAGACGAACCATTTGCAGGGGTTGATCCCATCGCCGTTGAAGATATTCAATCTATTGTTTCGAAACTTAAAGAAAAAAATATTGGAGTTCTGATTACCGATCATAATGTTCATGAAACTCTGAATATTACCGATCGCTCCTATTTATTATTTGAAGGCTCAATATTAAAATCCGGAACTTCAGAAGAGCTTGCAGAAGATGAACATGTTAGGAAGGTTTATCTTGGGGAGAATTTTGAGCTAAGAAGATGATGAGTGACTTTAAGAAAACGTCAATAACTTCGTTATGCTCGTATTTAAAACCAGTCATTTACAAAAGTAAACTCCTGATTTTAAATACTTCGCAAGCCTCGTTCTTGACGCCTTCTTAAAGCCACATCAAAAATACTATATTTCAAAGAAGCATTAACAAAAGCTTCTTCATGATTTATTTTATAATCAATTTAAAAACGCCACATTATGAAACCTCAATTTTTTAAAACAAATCCCTGGATTGTATTCGTTGTATTTTTTGTTGCTAATTTTTTTACTCGTATTTTATTTTTTAATACGAGTAGTT
>JAIORY010000028.1 GCA_021107915.1 Bacteroidales bacterium
GAGTATTAGAAATTAATTCCAACATCCATTCCTATTTTCGGAGCAATGCCATTGTATCCCGGTTCCCAAACACTCCTGTTGTAATTAGTATCAGAATTTTTATTAAAATTATTAGTTTTTCGAATTCCGCCACCAAGGTATATATCAAGAGTTATTCTTTCGGCCAGTATCCAGTTGAAGCCAACCAACACTCCGCCTCTGTATGACTTAATAATATAATTTACAGTAGAATAATAGTCTTCTTCAGGATCATTATTATACCAATAATATTCTTCGTCTGTAAAATCTGTATAATAAAATGAAACATATGGGGCAAAATATAATTTCTTTACTGTTTTTCTTCCTTTACTTTCAAAAACAAAATATTTATATTGCATTTCAAAATTAAATCCTTCTCTTTCATCTCTCCAATTGTCTCGATAGGTGTATCCTGCAAATAATGCTAAACTTTTATCCTTTTTCAGGAAACGTTCGTAACTAAGTTGAAAGGTGCTATTAACAAAAGGCAGAGTGCTAAATTTTACAGTATTTGAATAGTTATTGCTAGTATTATTTTCGTTTTGTTGTTGAGCAGATGTTACTGATACTATGCTAAACATCAGTGCAAATAATAAGATTGTATTTTTCATAATTTATTTTATTTAGTTTTTCTTATTAAAATTTAAACGTGTATAATATGAAATAATTATGTCAGAATTATTAAATAATCAAATATTTTTGATAAAAGAAACATGTATTATTTTATTATATTATTTGTAGAGAATTCATATAAAAAACCACTTCAATAAAAAATAAGAATTTTTTAAAAAAAAGTTTGCAAATGTAAATGAATTAACTACTTTTGCACTTCCAAATTTTGGAGTCAAATAAGGTACTTAAAATCATTTTCGAATTACTGAATGATTTAGCGTTCTTTAAATAATAAAAACAATCACTTATTAAGTCAATAAAGACTTTTGGAGAGGTGGGTGAGTGGCTGAAACCACATGTTTGCTAAACATGCGTACTTTGAAAAAGGTACCGGGGGTTCGAATCCCCCTCTCTCCGCAATAAAATGAAAAAATTGTTCTTTAAAATAAAATACAATTGGTATAAAACGGGGTATAGCGTAGTCCGGTTAGCGCGCCTGCTTTGGGAGCAGGAGGTCGCAGGTTCGAATCCTGCTACCCCGACAATAAAAAGGAATCACTATAAATTTAGTTGGTT
>JAIORY010000330.1 GCA_021107915.1 Bacteroidales bacterium
GCGGATGGTTAACCCTTGATGCTTATGAAGGCACAGTAGCCCCAATGGGCGGTTCATACAATCTTGGAGTTAATTTTGATGCTACAGGATTTGAAGCTGGTGATTATGTAACAGCAGATATTGTAGTAAGCTCAGATCCTAACGTAGGAACAATAACAATTCCATGTTCAATGACAGTAATGGGAGATGCAATTAATCCTCCAACCGACCTTGAAGTAATATTAACAAATGATGTTACAGGACAGGTAGATCTTACATGGCAATGGACAGCAGATGCCTTCCAATACTTTACAGTGTATCGTGATGGTATATTTACAGGAACAACAACAAATCTGTATTATACAGATTTCTTACCTGATTACGGAGATTATTGTTACACAGTAGTAGCAGTATATGACGAAGGACAAACCTCACCTGCGGGACCTGAATGTATAGAATGGCCAAACCCAACAATGAATATTGATCCTTATACATTATACGGAGAAGTATGGCCTGATCATCAAATTACATTATATACGGAAATCTCAAATACAGGAGTAGGAACATTAACTTATGAATTTCCTGATTATATAGGCGATAGATTTGATTGTGATTACCAGGTAGTATTATATGATGACTGGGGAGATGGCTGGAATGGAAATTCACTTGATGTGTTTGTAGATGGTACTTTAGTGTTGAGTGGTATAACAATAAGTAGTGGGTCGGGACCAGAATATTGGACATTCCCTGTAAGTTCTGGAGCTGAAATAACTACTGTTTATACATACTCATCTTCAGCATGGCCTTATGAAAATTCATATGAAATTCTTGATTCTGAAGGAAATGTAGTTGCTGATGATGGTATGGGTGGTGCAACACCGTCAGGTATTCCTGCCGGAACATTATATGCAACTTGCCCAACACCAAGCTTCATAATTACAGTGGTACCTGCACAAGGCTATATTTCACCGGGAAGTACTCAAACAATAGCAGTAACTTATGATGCAACAGATTTCCCTGTAGGTTTATATGACGAATGGTTAAACATAAACAGTAATGATCCAAACAGATTAGAAGATAGTATTTACTGTGAGATGTTAGTTTATATGCCCGGACAAATAGAAGGTTATGTAACAGATTGCAATACAAGTGATCCTATATCAGGCGTTAGCGTTGTAGTAGACCAATGGTCAACCATGACAGGACCAGACGGATTCTATTCAATAA
>JAIORY010000065.1 GCA_021107915.1 Bacteroidales bacterium
TAATTTAAAATTCAAAGTTAGTTATTAATTCTGATTTCTTAGTTTAGGATTGAAAAATTAGCAGTAAATAAATCCCGTTTTACGGAATAAACAATATTTTCCCTCCCGACATATTCGAAAGATATTGTCTCATACCTTTTACCACATCATCAAATTTATAACTTTTTTGAATTTTGGTTTTCATTTCACCTTTGATAAACATTTGTTGCAATTCCTCCGAAATTCTTGAAAATTCATCAATATTTATTTTCGTTTCTATCCATTCGTTAAGGTTAAAACCTGATATTTTTTTGTTTTTAAAGATGATATCTAAAACTTCTATTTCGCTGATTGGCTTTGCTGAAAGTCCGCCATACACAATAAGTTCGCTTTTTGGTGGCATGGAGTTTAATATTTTTCCTGCAAGTTCACCTGACACCGCATCAAAAGCAGTTGTTGCATTTAAGAGATGTGCCGTTTCTTTCAATTTATTTTCAAAATCCTCATCATTGGAATCAAAAACATATTTCTCGCCAAGGTCGGTTAATTCTTCGATTTGCTCTTTTTTTCTAACAATATTAATAACATTGATATTTTTCGCTTTAGCCAGAACCTGAACAAAACGGGCTACTTGACCACCGGCAGCATTCAGAATTATTGCATGGCTGATATTTTTTCTTGCGATTTCGTAAAGCCCATAAGCTGTAAACGGATTAATAGCAAAACAGGCAGCTTGTTCCATTTCCATATTTTCGTCAACAGGGATGCAACTTTTTGCTTTAGTAACAAAATATTCCGCCCATGTTCCGTACGAGTCTTCCTGAATAAAACAACTGACTTTTTTACCAAATAATTTTTTTGCTTGCACAGAATCACCTGTAGAAATTACTGTCCCGGCTCCTTCAAATCCCGATACTGCCGGCAAAGTTTTAACAATATTGTATCCACCCTGCATAAAAGCTATGTCAGATGGATTGCATGGAGCAGCCTCAATTTTTATTAGTACTTCGTCTTTTTGGGGAATCGGAATGGGAATTTCTTCAACTTTCAAACTTAACATTGCCCGCAAAACATTTTGGTTATAAGCAGGTAGAATTACTGCTTTCATTTTTGGGGGGATAGTTTTGTTTGTCATGATTTTGTTGAAATTTTTAAATTGATTCTATGTAAAATTTAGTGGTTATAAAAATTGCCACAGATTCACAGATTATTCAATTTGATTTTT
>JAIORY010000313.1 GCA_021107915.1 Bacteroidales bacterium
TCAATATTTTTTTCTGAATTTCTTTTATTTCTCACCGCATTAATTTGGGGGTTATCATTTGTTGCACAACGCAAGGGAATGGAATTTGTTGGTCCGTTTATTTTTAACGGAATACGATTTGCTATAGGCAGCATTTCTTTGCTTCCATTATTACTACTAAAAAGTAATAAAAATTCTATCAAAAAATTAAATACTAAAAAAACAGGGACTTCATTATTGCAGGGTAGCCTTTATTTAGGAATTGTGCTTTTTTGTGGGGCATCTCTACAACAGATTGGGATTATAAATACAACTGCCGGAAATGCAGGTTTTATTACAAGTTTATATGTTGTTTTTACTCCATTACTTGGATTATTTTTCAAACACAAACCAACTAAACAAGTATGGGCAGGAGTAATTCTTGCAACTGCAGGACTATATTTTTTAAGTGTTTCAGGGAATTTTACAATATCTTCAGGTGATATTCTGGTTTTGTTTAGTGCAATATTTTTTGCTGCACATGTTTTACTTATTGCCTGGCTTTCTCCAAAATTCAATGTTATTAAAATATCAATAATACAGTTTTCAATTACTTCTGTTTTAAGCCTGATTATTGCTTTTGCAACCGAAGAAATTATTTTGGAAAATATAAAATCTGCTGCAATTCCAATTTTATATGGAGGAATAATGGCGGTAGGAGTTGCATACACATTACAGGTTTTCGCACAACAAAATGCCAAACCATCACATGCGGCAATAATTCTTAGTTTCGAAGCTTTGTTTGCTGCTATTGGAGGCTGGCTTATCCTTAATGAAATTTTTACTTTACGTGAAGTTGGTGGCTGTGTTTTAATGCTTTTTGGAATTATTGTAGCTCAGTTGAAACTGAAAAAATATAACAAGTAATTGGAACGCAGATTACGCGGATAAACGCAGATTCTCACGGAAAAATCTGCAAGAAAATTTTTTACATTTTAGATTTGTGATTTTAGATTTTAGATTTTTAAAAGCATAACCTTCCAATTTGCCGAGGCGGACTGGCAAGTTTTTTATTTTCATCACTCCAATATTAAGTCCACTCCGAAAAGTAATTTTAGCCACAAAGACCCAAAAACTCAAAGAATTCACAAAGCTTATTATATTGATTAAGTGTTCTTTGTGTATCTTGGTGTCTTCGTGTCTTCGTGGCAATTTTTCTTTTTTTCTTTTTTTT
>JAIORY010000359.1 GCA_021107915.1 Bacteroidales bacterium
GTTATCGGTTATCGGTTATCGGTTATCGGTTATCGGTTATCGGTTATCGGTTATCGGTTATCGGTTATCGGTTATCGGTTATCAATAAACACAGTATCAAGGATCGAGTATCAAGTATCAAGGATCGAGTATCAAGAATCAAGGATCGAGTATCAAGTATCAAGCATCAAAATCTTAAATCTAAAATCCTAAATTTAAAATCTTTCTCACTTTCTCTTTAAAACATTTTTTGCTGCATCAAAAATTGCATCAGCAGTCATTCTATATTTCTTCATCAATTCATCTGCTTGTCCTGATTCGCCAAAAGAATCTTTCATACCGATAAATTCAACAGGGACAGGATGATTTTCAGAAACTACTTCTGCAACTGCACTCCCCATTCCACCTGCAATTTGATGTTCTTCAGCCGTGATAATAGCTCCGGTTTCTTTCGCTGCTTTTATAATCTCATTTTTATCAATAGGTTTAATTGTATGAAGATTAATCACCCTCGCTCCTATTCCAATTGACCGAAGTTTTTCAGCTGCCTGAAGTGCTTTCCAAACCAAATGCCCAGTTGCAATAATGCTCAGATCATTGCCATCTTGTAAAACATCGGCTTTACCTATTATAAATTTTTGATCAATACCGGTAAAATCAGGCACAGCATTTCTACCAAAACGCAGATAAACCGGACCATTAACTTTCTTAATTGCAGTCCAGACAGCAATTCGTGTTTGAGTTGCATCGCAGGGAGAAATAACCGTCATATTTGGCATAACTCTCATAACAGCAATGTCTTCTAATGCCTGATGAGTTGCTCCATCGGGACCAACAGAAATTCCGGCATGAGCACCGCCAATCAAAACATGAATATTATTATAACAAACTGATATACGAATTTGGTCAGCAGCACGTAATGCAGCAAAAACTCCGTAAGTTGAAAAGACAGGCATCTTACCAGTTAAAGCAAGTCCGGTGGCAACACCAACACAATTCTGCTCGGCTATTCCCAAAGAGATAAATCGCTCGGGAAATCTTTCTGCAAATAAATTCATCCCTACCGAAGAAGTAATATCAGCACCTAAAGCAATTACATTTTCATTATCAATTCCTGCATCAAGCAGTCCTTCACCAAAACCGGATTTTGTAGGTTTATCACCTTTGTTTTTGTAAATCATACTACAATTCTTTTCTAATTAGTGTCTGT
>JAIORY010000054.1 GCA_021107915.1 Bacteroidales bacterium
CTTGAAGCCGGTGCTTCAATAATTGTGGTTGCTCCTTGTTGCCACAAACAGATCAGGAAACAGATGAAACAAAATGTGAGCGATGATCCAATTATTAAATATGGAATTTTATTGGAACGTCAAGCGGAAATGCTTACTGATACTATCAGGGCATTAATTTTGGAAGCTTATGGATACAAAACAAATGTGTTTGAATTTATCTCTACAGAACACACTCCGAAAAATATTATGATAACCGCAAGCAAATCAGAAAAGAAAGTCAATAAAAAAGAGATATTTGAGAAAATTAAAAAATTGAAATTGCAATATGGTATTAAGTATCATCAATTGGAGAAATATTTGGGTATTGAAATTGGAAATTAGAAATTTGATTTTCCGGAAATACAAAACTTTAACATGACAGGAACTTTAATAAATGTAGCGGCAGTACTGGTTGGAAGCATTATTGGGGTGTTGATACATTCGAAATTGCCAAAGAAATTCATAACAATAGTTTTTCAGGCGATAGGTTTATTTACTTTGTTTCTTGGTTTTTCGATGGCACTAAAAACGTCTAATTTAATATTAGTTGTTTTAAGTCTTGTTTTGGGTTCTGTTATTGGCGAATTAATTGGTATTGAGAAAAGTATTAATAAGTTTAGCGATTATCTGAAAAAGAAAATTCATGTTAAAAATGAAAAATTTTCGGAAGGTTTTACAACAGCTTTTCTTTTGTATTGCATGGGTTCGATGACAATTCTCGGAGCAATTGAAGAAGGACTTGGCGACGCTCCGAATTTGCTTCTTGTAAAATCCATTATGGATGGTATTGCCTCCATTGCTCTGGCTTCTGCACTTGGAATCGGAGTGGCATTTTCTGTGATTCCATTATTGATCTATCAGGGCGGACTCACACTTTTCGCCGATTCTGTCGGCGATTTTTTCTCAAACGTAATTATTGATGAATTGACTGCCGTTGGTGGAATTTTATTGATCGGACTTGGAATTTCTATTCTGGAAATCAAAAAACTAAGAATATTAAATATGATCCCGGCATTGGTAATTATTGTGATTTTGGTTTATCTTTTTTAACCTCAATTATTTATAAAAGCCGCGAATTCGCTAATAATAAATGAATTATGATATTTCTTTTCATTAATCATTCGCGCATCCCTACTGACAAGTTTAGCGGCTATTTATATATTTTA
>JAIORY010000342.1 GCA_021107915.1 Bacteroidales bacterium
ATCATAAGCATCAGCAACGGCTTCCATCACAGCTTCCGACATTGTTGGATGAGGATGAATTGTGTTAATTATATCATGAGCTTTTGCTCCGAGTTTTCTCGCAGCAACTACTTCGGCTATCAGTTCTGTAACATTATCACCAATCATGTGAGCACCCAACCATAAATTTGTTTCTGCATCAAAAACAACTTTTACAAAACCATCATTTGCTCCTGCTGCGGTTGCTTTTCCGCTTGCCTTAAACGGAAATTTACCGACTTTAATTTCTTTACCGGAATCAAGTGCTGCTTGTTCAGTCAACCCAACTGAAGCAACTTCAGGAGAAGTATAAGTACATGCCGGAATGTTTCCGTAGTCAACGGTTTCCGGATTTTTACCGGCTATCTTTTCAACGCAAACTATTCCTTCGTGAGAGGCAACATGAGCAAGTGCCGGTCCGTGAACGATATCACCAATTGCAAAATATCCGTCAATATTTGTTTTGTAAAAATCATCAACAACTACTTTCTCGTTTTTGATTTCTATTCCTGTTTCTTCTAATCCAATGCCTTGAATGTTAGTTGTTACACCAACTGCTGAAAGAACGATTTCAGCTTCGATAATTTCCTCTCCTTTTTTCGTTTCAACCAAAACCTTACAAAGTTTTCCATTTGTATCTACTGATTTAACAGTAGATTTTTTCATAACCTTAATTTTTGATTTTTTGAATGAACGACCAAGTTGTTTTGAGACTTCTATATCTTCCAAGGGAACAATCTCCGGCAGAAATTCAACAAGTGTAACTTGTGTTCCAATAGAATTATAAAAATAAGCAAATTCGCTTCCAATAGCTCCCGAACCTACAATTACCATAGACTTTGGTTGTTTTGGTAATGAAAGTGCTTCGCGATAGCCGATTATTTTTTTGCCGTCTTGTTTTAGATTTGGAAGTTGTTTTGAGCGAGCTCCGGTAGCAATAATTATGTTTTCACATTTGTATTCAGTAACTTCACCATTCTCATCCGTAACTTCAACTATTTTTCCGGGTTTTACTTTTCCAAAACCATTAATGTGGTCAATCTTATTTTTCTTAAATAAATATTGAATTCCTTTGCTCATGTTTGCAGCTACATTTCTGCTTCGCTCAATTATTTTTTCAAAATCGGGTTTTATTTCACCTTCAATCTGAAT
>JAIORY010000055.1 GCA_021107915.1 Bacteroidales bacterium
CATAGCCGTCAAGTTAAGGAAATTTTAGACATAATCATCATTGGAGTTATGCTGCCCTTCTTCCTTTCTTTCCTGCATTTTCTGGCTAATATTTCTTTGGTATCCTCAAATAATTTAGCCATTCTTTTTGTCTGAGAATTTTTAATATAATCTTTCATAGCATCCATTTTTTTTATCAGATATTGAAATGATTTTAATTTGCTTAATTCAATTGTTGATTTGTTCCATAGAAATGTTTTATAGTAGTTGTAGAGTTTAGTACATATTATAATTTGCAACAATGTACCATAATTAATACAATCAAATCTCTGAATTTTCATTTGTTTTACTTTATCAAGTTTAAATGTTGACTTCCAACTTTTAAAGATAATCTCAATTTGCCATCTAAGAGAATAGACCAAACGAATTAATTCAATTGGAAGATCATCTTGATCTGCATTTGTGATGTATGCATTCACATCACAAAAAACCAAACGCTCTTTACTTATATTTTTTCTCTTATTCTGTTTATCGGTTTTTAGTTTTCTTCTCTTTTCTGCTGCAATCTCATTCGGCACACGTTCAAGGATCAATCGTACAGGAAGTTTTTCTTTTTTTCCAAGATAAACTTGCAAATCTAATTTTTCACCGACCTTCATATTTTTGACAACTTTGTCTATATTAATCTGATTGAATTGATCATCATCTTTGCTAAATACCAATACATTGTATTTCAACCTTGATAAAAAGTAAGCTTCGCTTTTTATTATCTCATTAAAGCGTCCTAATTTAAAATAGCCTAAGTCTTCTATTCTTAGGTCTTTCGGTTGAATATTTTGTAGTTTGCTTTTGACATCTGGTGTGCATGCTGATTGCAGTTCTATATCTAACCCGGTATTTGCTTTTAAATTATATTCATATTGTAGCTTTATACCTGCTTCGGATGCCCCGCCTCCTGAACCTTTATATTTTTCTAAATATTTTGCAGGTAACTGAAATAACGTGGCATCTTTAACTATTATTCTGTTAAAACATGTTGCGATTTTTAATGATTCCTCTAAGTCTAATTTTTCTGATAAAACATTGCACATCAATTCTTTCATAAACTCTACAGCAGATTCATTAAAACGGTTATCAACACCTTGTTTGCTAATAAATATTTTCTCTTTCTCTAATTTTATACTTAA
>JAIORY010000147.1 GCA_021107915.1 Bacteroidales bacterium
AGTTTAATGGAAAAGACAAAGAGCCTTCTCTTCATAAAGAGGATTTGAATTATGAGTATGTAGAGGTGAAAGTTAGAAGCTACAAGTAGGAAGAATGCATAAATGATTAAATGCGTAAATGATTAAATAATAGTAAAAGAAAAATATTAAATAAAAAAACTCAAGATAATGAAAATAAAACTCAAGATATGGCGTCAGAAAAACGCAAAAGCAAAGGGTAAATTTGTTACATATATGTTGGATGATGTTTCTCCGGAAATGTCTTTTCTTGAAATGCTGGATGCTTTAAACACAAAATTAATTACCGAAAATATTGATGAACCTGTAGCATTCGAACACGATTGCAGAGAAGGTATTTGTGGATGTTGCAGTCTTTATATAAACGGACAGCCTCATGGTCCGGGCGAAAAAACTACAACTTGCGAATTACATATTCGTTCGTTTAAAGAAGGCAAAACAATAATTGTTGAACCATGGCGGGCAAAAGCTTTTCCGGTAGTAAAAGATTTAATTGTTGACCGTAACGCATTTGATAAAATAATAGCTGCCGGCGGTTTTATTTCTGTTAATGCAAGCTCGGCTTCTGAAGCAAATTCTATATTAGTAAACAAAGAAAAATCAGATGAAGCTTTTAACTCAGCATCTTGCATTGGTTGCGGAGCATGTGTTGCAGCTTGTAAAAATGCTTCAGCAATGCTATTTGTGTCAGCCAAAATAAGACAGTTCGACTTACTGGAACAAGGGAAAGTTGAGAAAATTAAAAGAGTACAAAAAATGGTTGCCAAAATGGATGAACTCGGTTTTGGAAACTGCACCAACACTTATGCCTGTGAAGCAGAATGCCCTAAAGGAATTAAGGTAGTTAACATTGCTCACATGAACCGGTTGTTTATTGCAGCTAAAGTTGGAGGACAAAAAGAGGTTTAAACTTTTTTTACAAAAATATTTATAAAGCCGACTCTTTGGGGTTGGCTTTTTTTGTTTTCTGATAAATAATTTTATACTTGAAACTTTTATAAAAAATCAACATTCCTTCAACTATAATTGAAACTTTTAATAATAAATGACTTTTTTTCAATTATAATTGAAACTTTTACTATTTTTGCAATATCTTTAAATCATAAATAAAATGAAAGCAAATAATTACAAAG
>JAIORY010000135.1 GCA_021107915.1 Bacteroidales bacterium
AAATGCCGAGCTTTGCTCGAGCATCCTCGAAGCTTTGCTTCGGGACCCAAAACCTTTCCTAATCCCTATTATACTTATAATACGCATGACAAGCTCCTTCATTAGAAACCATACATGCTCCAACTGGGTCCTCGGGGGTACAGCCTTTATTAAATAATTTGCAATCTTTCGGGGTTTTTAATCCTTTAAGAATTTCACCACAAATACAACCTTTATCTTCTTTTGTTGGTTCAACTTCAACATCAAACATTTTTTCTGCATCAAAGTTTCTGTATTTTTCTTTTGGTTTGAGTCCGCTATCTTGCAAAATTCCTAATCCTCGCCACCAGTCTTCTCTAAGTTCAAAAACCTCATTCATCATAGCCAAAGCTTTGGTGTTTCCTTCCGGTCGTACAGCTCTTTTGTAGGCTATTTCTACTTTCGGACTATTTGTTTCTACTTGCTTAACAAGAAGAAAAATTGATTTTAAAAGATCAACCGGCTCAAACCCGGAAATAACACAGGCAAGACCAAAATTTTCTGAAATATCAAAATAAATTCCCGAGCCTGTAATTGTGCTAACATGCCCGGGTGCAATGTATCCGTCAATTTTAACACCCTCATCAATAAGTGCTTTCATTGCAGGCGGCATAACTTTATGGGAGCTGTACAGGAAGAAATTATTAAGACCTTGTTGTGCTGCATTTAAAATTCCGACCGCACTTCCCGGAGCAGTAGTTTCAAAACCGATTCCCAGAAAAATAATCTTTTTATCAGGATTTTCTTTTGCAATATTTAAAGCATCCAAAACAGAATAAACTATTCTGATATCAGCACCTTTTCCTTTTTCTATATCGAGTGATGAAGTAGAACCTGGCACTCTAATCAAATCACCATAAGTGGTAATTATTACATTGTTGAGACGGCTGTATGCAATTGCCTGATCGATATAACTTCTGCTTGACACACAGACAGGACAACCCGGACCGGATAATAATTTTATATTTTCGGGAAGCAGAGAGGGAATACCGAATTTTTGAACAGACATAGTATGACCGCCACAAACTTCCATAAAAGAGACTTCCTTTTTTGAAATCTTTTTTATATCCTCAATAATTTTCCTGACAATGTTTTTATCCCTGTATTCGTCAATATATTTCATCTGTTTAT
>JAIORY010000113.1 GCA_021107915.1 Bacteroidales bacterium
TAATTTTGCATCATGGAAAATAAATTAAAATTTACAAATACACTTACCCGCAAAAAAGAATTGTTTGAACCTTTAAATCCTCCTTTTGTAGGAATGTATGTTTGTGGTCCTACTGTTTACGGCGATGCTCATTTGGGTCATGCACGTCCTGCCATAACTTTTGATTTGATATACCGATATCTTTTACATCTTGGATATAAAGTTCGATATGTAAGAAACATTACTGATGTTGGACATCTGGAAAATGACGCAGACGAAGGTGAAGACAAAATTGCAAAAAAAGCCCGTTTAGAAAAACTTGAACCTATGGAAGTTGTTCAGTATTTTACTGATCGCTATCACGAAAATATGAAGCAACTTAATGTAAAAAGTCCAAGCATCGAACCCAGAGCATCAGGTCATATTATTGAACAGATTGAAATGGTGAAGAAAATTGTTGATGCCGGTTATGGTTATGAAACTAACGGATCTGTTTATTTTGATGTTGAAAAATATAATCCGGATTATAATTACGGAAAATTATCAGGTAGAAAAATTGAAGATCTTATTTCAAACACTCGTGATCTGAAAGGACAAGACGAAAAGAAAAACCCTTATGATTTTGCTTTATGGAAAAAAGCTCAACCCGAACATATTATGAGGTGGCCTTCACCCTGGAGTGATGGTTTCCCGGGATGGCACATGGAATGTTCGGCAATGGGAAATAAATATCTTGGCGATAATTTTGATATTCATGGTGGCGGAATGGATTTGCTTTTCCCTCATCACGAATCTGAAATTGCACAATCACGAATTGCAAACGGAAAAGACCCCGTTAAATATTGGATCCACAATAATATGATAACTATTGACGGAAAAAAAATGGGTAAATCTCTTAATAATTTTATTACCCTCGACCAATTCATTACTGGCGATCACGATACTTTAGACAAGGCATATACAGCAATGACTATCAGGTTTTTTATCCTTCAGGCTCATTATGGCTCAACGGTAGATTTTTCGAATAGTGCTTTACTCGCTGCCGAAAAAGGATTGAAAAAATTAATGTCGGCAATCAAAACACTTGACAAACTTAAATCATCAGATAAATCATCTGTCGATGTAAAAAGTTTACAGGAAAAATGTTATGCTGCA
>JAIORY010000212.1 GCA_021107915.1 Bacteroidales bacterium
ATTTAAAATGACTTAAATGACTAAATTTTAAATAAAGAACAGTTGGCAGCCCACAGTCGGCAGTCCACAGTCGGCAGTATTGTAATAAACCGGCTGATGATTGAAGACTGAAGACTGAAGACTGAAAACTAGAGATTGAAAGAAGAAGGCAGTAAGCAGGAATTAAAAGTCGGAAGTCAGAAGTTTACCCTGATATGTATTTCTGTTTTCCAGTTCTTTTTCGATACGATTTAATATTTGATCATTACGGATCAATCCCCATCCGGGTCCGTCAAGAAAACGGGGAGGTACTTCTCCGGCAAATCTTTCAATCACAAAATTTGGATTTAACCTTTCGAGAAATCGAATAATAAAATCTATATATTCATCAAGTGTAAAGAAATTGAAATCTTCAGGATGATTTTTATATTGCTGCGAAAGGACAGTATTTTTAATTATTTGTAACTGATGAAATTTAATATTATCTAATGGTAGTTTGGAAAGTATTTTTGCTTCTTCCAGCATTTCATCTCTGCTTTCTCCCGGTAATCCAAAAATTATATGAGCTCCGGTTTTTATTCCTTTACGGGAAGTTTTTTCAATTGCTTCAACAGTTTGTTCAAATGTATGACCGCGATTTATTTTCTCAAGAGTTTTGTTATAACACGACTCAATTCCGTATTCGATTATTACATAATTCTTTTTTGATAATTTACTGAAATATTCAAGCTTTTCATCATCAATACAATCGGGACGGGTTCCTATTACTAATCCAATAATTTCGGGCAAACTTAAGGCTTCGTCATATATTTTAATTAATTTCTCAAGAGGAGCATAAGTATTTGAATAAGGTTGAAAATATGCCAGATATTTATTTGCTTTTCGGTATCTTACTTTATGAAATTCAATTCCCTCAATAATTTGTTGCTGTACAGATTTTTTTGGTGAACAATACGAAGGATTAAAAGCATTATTATCACAATAAGTGCACCCGCCTTTTCCCAAAGAACCATCTCTGTTTGGACAAGTGAAACCTGCATCTACGGATACTTTTTGTACTCTTTCACCAAAAGTGATTTTAAAATAATTTGAATAAGCGTTAAAACGCCTGTTGTGTCCCCACTGAAATTCCATAAAGCAAAAATATAAAAAAA
>JAIORY010000391.1 GCA_021107915.1 Bacteroidales bacterium
AAATCTTAAATCCAAGAACCTCCTAAGCTCTTCCATATCAAATGATGTTTCGCCGTTTATTTTTAAAAAACCTTTATTATCAATAAAATTCGAATAATGCTGAATATACTTTTCCCAGATATAATCAATATACCAACGGGGTTCATATCCCCAACGATTGTCGTGAGATTTGCGTTCGTAAAAACAATCTTTACTTATTTCAGCAATAATTTTTTTATCAAACAATTTAAAAAGCTCTTTATTATGAAAAATCAAAATACCTTCACAAATAATGATATCACTATCAAAATCATCTTTTATCCTTTTAATTATCTTCTCATAATCAAACGACTCAATACATTCCCAGTCAACTCTATCCCTGATCATCGGAATATCTTCAACAGCTTTTACAACATCATCGCCATGTACAAAACGAATTTTTTGTTTTGGATACAAGTCCCTGATCTTATAAGCAAGTGTGGTTTTTCCTGCTCTGCTCACCCCTCCTATGCCTATTATTATGCTCATTTTTCTTATTCAAATCTTTATCAACTTAATAAGCGCAAAAACCGAGTAATTAAAAATATCATAATAATTAGCATCCACTCCTTCGGAGATAAATGTTTCGCCTTTATTATCTTCAATTTGTTTCACTCTCATTAATTTCATCAGGATAATATCAGTAAGCGAACTCACTCTCATATTTCGCCATGCTTCGCCGTAATCGTGATTTTTATCTTCCATTAGTGTTTTTGCCCGACTCACATATTTATCATACATTTTCTCAACTTCACCGGCATCCATATACATCTCGTTAAGGTTTTCGGGTAATTGGTCCATTGTACCAATTTCAAGTTGAATTTGTGCCATCACCGAATAATTGACTATCCCGATAAATTCGGGAATTATCCCTTCATCAACTTTAGCTACGCCTATATTTTCAATACTTCTGATACGGTTTGCCTTGATGTAAATTTGGTCGGTAAGCGAACTTGTCCTCAATACTCTCCATGCACTTCCGTAGTCTTTCATTTTAGTTACAAAAATGCCTTTGCACTTTTCCATTACCTTATCAAATTCCTGTGATGTTTTATTTTCCATTTACATTTGCTTTCTTTAAAAACATTTAACTAATTAGT
>JAIORY010000136.1 GCA_021107915.1 Bacteroidales bacterium
CTGACCTGAGCTGAAATATTGTGAAAATGCGTTGTTTTGAAAAAACAGAAATAAATAAATAAAAAATATTACACTAATTATTTTGGTATTTTTCATTTGCCGGTTTTTCGTTTTTTTCTTTTTTTGTAACTAAATTTGCCACAGATTCACAGATTACACATTTATCTGTGAATCTGTGGCTTTTTATTTATTGAATTTTCGTGGTTTTTTCTTATTGGATGTTGTTTTTTTTAAAGGAGATAGATTTTCCTCAAAATATTTCCATAAAGGATCATTAGGAACCGGAGCTACAACTTCTATTTTTTCTTTTTTCACAGGATGAATAAAAGAGATTTTGCGAGCATGCAAATGTATCGAAGCATCTTTATTCGATCGTGGAGCACCATATTTAAGATCACCTTTTATTCGGCAGTTTATTGTTGCAAGTTGTGCTCTAACCTGATGATGTCTTCCGGTTACCAGATCAATTTCTAATAGAAAATAATCGTTGCTTGTTCCAATTAATTCATAATTCAGTTCAGCGCGTTTTGCGTCTCTGTCATTCTCTCTGACAGGATATGATTTATTTTGTTTTGCGTTTTTACGAAGAAAGTGAACCAGCTTTTCCTTCATTTGTGGAGGTCTTTCAGCTACAACAGCCCAATAGGATTTATTGATTTCGTTATTTTTTATCAATTCATTTAGTCTGCTGAGTGCTTTTCCGGTTTTTGCAAATATCACTGCACCACTTACCGGACGATCAATGCGATGAACAACTCCCATAAAAACATTACCCGGCTTTTTGTATTTAATTTTAATGTATTCTTTTGTTATTTCAGATAATGGTTTATCACCGGTCTTATCTCCCTGAACAATTTCTGATGCTTCTTTATTTATGATGATAATATGATTATCTTCAAATAATATTCTCTTTTCAAATAATTTAATATTCATAATAAAAAAATAGTTATCGGTTTTCAGTTATCAGTCTTCAGCCTCCAGTCAGCAGTATCCAGCATCCAGTATCCAGAAACCAGAATCAAGTATCAAGCATCCAGTATCAAGAATCAAGTATCCAGCATTAATACTCTTCCCTTTCATTAGGAAAGCTACGGGATTTAACATCATCAA
>JAIORY010000202.1 GCA_021107915.1 Bacteroidales bacterium
AACATAATCAATCTCTGCTGCCGAGTTTCTTTTTTCACGCATCCAATAATAAATATTATTTTCAGTAAAGTAAGGTGGTAAACACAAAAGTTCTTGTCCGATGAATTGTTCAGCAAGGCTACCCTCATTACTTAAGCTTATGTTTTCTAAGTCTGTTAAACGTAGTTTAAGAATATGATTTGAAAGCCCAACATCAAGAAAAAGAGTTTTAAAAACTTTTTCCACAACACCATATTCCAACGGAATTTCTTTTGTTTTTGTACTATGAATAATATGAATTATCCTGCTCATGTTTAATAAATCTAATGATTTTCTTATGGCTTCTGAACGGATAGAATTATCAAAATTAACGTATTTGAATTTTTGTCCTGCTGTTTTAGGTATATATTTCAATAGTTTTGTCATTATGATTTGCTGCGAACGTGTACCATATTTCGCAAAATCAAACTCTAATGATTTTATGATACTTTCGTGAGTGCGCTCAGTATTAATTAAACTTTTTGTTTCAGCGTAAACTTTAACAGCCTCAGGCATTCCTCCAATAAAAAAATACAAACGAACTAATTTTATCAATTTGTTATGTATTGGTTGAGGTATTATTTGTTGGACATTATAATTCTTCAAAAAGTCAATAAGAAGTTTTTCATTAATTGCATCTAAAAATTCGTAAAAACATAAAGGGTACATATAAGCAAATTCAACTCTCCCGACAGGCATAGAATATTGTAAATTATTAAGGGCGTGATCTAACAAAGAGCCTGCAGCAATAACATGTAAACTTGGAATTTTTTCATAAAAATATCGTAAAGTAATTATTGCTTCTGGGCAAATTTGAATTTCATCAAGAAATAATAATGTTTTGGATAATTGAATTTTCTTCCCGAAGTAAATCTCCAAATTTCGAACAATTTGCTCTACATCATTAGTTTGGAAAAACTGTTTTACTTCCGGTGTTTCTTCAAAGTTTACTATTATTACTTCATCGAAATACTCGTTTCCAAATTCCTCAATAGTATAGGTTTTGCCCACTTGTCTTGCTCCTCTTACAATCAAAGGTTTTCGTTGTGTGCGATTTTTCCAGTCTATCAGA
>JAIORY010000168.1 GCA_021107915.1 Bacteroidales bacterium
AGGGTAACGTTTTAAAAACCGTATTCCTAAATATTATTTCAAGTATCAACAGCACCAAAGCAAAAATGGCGAAAAGCAAAAACTCCTCATGTCTTTTTTCAAATTCGGTAACATCAATTTTTGATTTTTCCAGCTTATCAATTTCATTATAAATAGCTTTAAGTTCTCTGTTGCTTGTTGCCCTATAATATCTTCCTTCAGTCATATCAGCCACCTGCTTCAAAAGTTCTTCATCAATTTTAACTTCCATTTCCTGATATTGTGTTCCAAAGGGAGTTTGAACCGGATAAGGAGCAGTACCCATTGACCCAACACCAATTGTATAAATTCTAATGCCAAACATTTTGGCAATTTCAGCGGCAGAAACCGGATCGAGTGAACCGGAATTATTTACACCATCAGTCAATAAAATTATTACCTTACTAATAGCAACACTCTCTTTAAGCCGTGTAACTGCTGTTGCCAGACCATCACCAATTGCGGTTCCGTCTTCAATCATTCCGCTTTTAATGTCTTTAAACAAATTTTTAATTACTGAATGATCGGTCGTCAAAGGGCATTGGGTAAAAGTTTCGCCACTAAAAATAACCAGTCCTACTCTATCGTTCGGTCTATTCTTCATAAAATCCTGAGCAACATCTTTTGCAGCTTCCAAACGATCGGGTTTAAGATCTTGAGCAAGCATACTTCCCGAAACATCCAATGCCATCACAATATCAATTCCTTCGATTGATACATTCTGCTGACTTGTACTTGATTGCGGTCGAGCCATCACAATAATTAACAAAGCCACCGCAAGTATGCGAAATACAACTAAACTGTGAAATAAATATTGTTTGAGGCTTTTTCCTGTATTTTCAAATCCTTCGGTTGAGGATAATTGAATATCCGCTTTGCCGCTGTTGTGTTTATACCAATACCATGCTCCCATCAATGGAATGATGAGTAAAAAATATAAATAAACCGGATTTGCAAATTCAATATTATTAAACATTATTTTAATTTTTGATTTATGATTTTAGATTTATGATTTAAAATTTTAAATCTGAATTCTAAAATGCCGAGTTTTGCTCGAGCA
>JAIORY010000001.1 GCA_021107915.1 Bacteroidales bacterium
GCACAGGACTGAAAAACGATCCAGGCTTCAACTCATTTTCGCCTCGATTGGATGTAACGTAAAAAGATTCATCAGGTATCAGGTGGATTGCGTCCAAAATCAGCTGAAAATAGTAGAAAACATAGCATAATACCAAGTATAAGCTATATATTTACAAAAAGTAACTCCAAATAGACCTTATTGCGTACTTTTAAAGGTAACTTATTGCCTTGTTTCGCAAGTTAACAATTTTCGAACCTCCAAAAACTATAATTGGAGCAATGTTGATATTGGAGTAAATCAACAGAGTCATTTATCGTCTCAACAACTTGTCAAACAATAACCTTGGATCTGAAGTCAGAGTTTATACTGAATGTCCAGGTCATCGTTTCCCTGAAGATGTTAAAAAACCAAAGATCGAACTGTTCGCCTTCAAACTTGCCTTTGCTGATGGCGAACTAACCAATGAGCAAAGAAATACTGCTATACTGTTTGGTGTAGAAGATGAACTTGAAAAACAGCGACTATGCTTACAAACCTTTCGGTCTAATGTTTCCAGTATTAATCTTGATGATGGCTCCATTACTATCTGCTGCCCAAAACTGCCAAAAGATACTGATGCCCGGATCGGGGTCCGTCGTGATCTGGGGTGTCCAAAACGCTACAAAACTTTCCCCAATTTTTGGCTTTAATTTTTTTTGTTCTTTGTTATCCAGCCATTGTGGGCTCTAACGGACGGCTTCTCGCATATTCAATATCTCTGTTTTTCAAACTGATTACGTAACCATTTATTTTTGTGTAAGATCTTAATATATTAAGAATTATTTGGCTTTTCGACCGGTTTTTGGACGTCGGAATCGACTCAAGATTTTGATCGGTATCACCAAATATCATATTTTCGAGGTATCCTGGGTTGAGCAAAACTTGGTTTCATGTGGGCTTCAAGTGAATTTTAAGATGTCCTGAAAGTGAGGAAAAAATGATATTGGTATCTTTCACAAAGCCTCTGTCCTTTTTACCATAAAATATGATTTAAGTTAATAAAATCAAAGCAATATAGCAATATCTAATAGTTAAACGAATAACTAAT
>JAIORY010000451.1 GCA_021107915.1 Bacteroidales bacterium
GGAACAAGCTGGGATTGGGGATACTTTGTTCAACAAACAGCCGATGGCGGTTATATTATTACAGGTTGCAAAGATCCCGGTGCTTATTATATTTGGGATGTCTTTTTAATAAAAACCGACAGCGAAGGTAATACAACATGGACAAAAACTTATGGCGGCAGTGATTATGATGTTGGGCATTGTGTAAGACAAACTACTGATGGCGGTTACATAATTACAGGATATACTTATTCTTACGGTGCAGGCAGCAGCGATGTCTGGTTAATAAAAACCGATGCTAACGGTAATGAATCATGGTCACAAACTTTTGGCGGAAGCCATCCCGAACATGGTTATTCTGTTATACAAACGGCTAATGATGGATATACAATTACCGGTTATACCAGATCGTTTGGTGCAGGCGATTATGATGTGTGGTTAATCAATACGGATAATGACGGTAATGAATTATGGAATAAAACTTACGGCGGGACTGGTGATGACCGTGCTTTCTCAGTTCAGCAAACTGATGACGAAGAGTATATTATTGCAGGTTTTACCGATTCGTTCGGAGCAGGTAATTATGATATGTGGCTGATCAAAACATTAAGTAATGGTGATACTTTATGGACAAAAACTATTGGCGGGGAAAACCTTGACCGTGGCAGATGTGTTCAGCAAACTACCGACGAAGGGTATATTGTTGTTGGCGATACTTACATTTACGAACAAGGAGAATATAATGTTTATATAGTAAAAGTAAATTCTGAAACAGGTGTTGGTTTTGAGAAAAATATTGAACCGCAATTATTTGAACTTAATAATTATCCTAATCCTTTTTCCGAATCAACGGTAATCAGTTATCAGTTTCCAGTTTCCGGCAAAGTTATTTTGAAAGTTTATAATTTATCAGGACAGGAAATACGTACTTTGGTTAATGAAAAACAAGCAGCAGACAAATATTCTGTTGTTTGGGATGGAAAAGATAATTCCGGTAATGCTGTTGAATCAGGGATTTATTTTTATCAAATAAGAACAGAAAATAACTTTTCCAAAACGAAAAGAATGATA
>JAIORY010000145.1 GCA_021107915.1 Bacteroidales bacterium
ATATACGAATTTGGCTGCTTAAAAGATTTTAGCTACTTTTGGTTTTGTTCAACAATGTGTATGGTGCATAGCACCCTGCGGGATGCTACGACACCATACACCGAATGTTGTGGGGCATGCTGGAACTAAAATTGAACATCAGAGAAACCAATAAAATGCTTATCTTTGGAAGAGAATAATTGAAAATTAAAATGAAAATTACAGACAAAAAATATTTTGATAAGTATTTGATACAAATAGGAAATGAGATTCCCGATTTAATCAAAAAATATGACTTTTCAGAAAATAGTGGTGGGTTTGACTACCTTACAAAAGCATCTGCGGTTTATTCTTCGAACATTGAAGGAAATAGCATTGACCTAAATTCATTTATGAATTATGAATTCAGTAAAGACAAATTTAAAATTGGAAAGGAAATTGAAGAAATAGAAAACCTAATTGCTGCTTACGGATTTGCACAAAAAAATAAATTAACAGAAACAAACCTTTTAACGTGCCATAAAGTATTATCAGAAACATTATTGATAAAGAGCAAAAGAGGCAAATATCGAATTGAACCAGTTGGAGTTTTTGGAAAATCAGGAATGGTCTATCTTGCAATAGAGCCGGAATTTGTAGAAAAAGAAATGAAATTATTATTCGGTGACATTTCTGACCTTCTTAAAAATTCATTGACAAAACAAGAAGTATTTTATTTTGCATCATTAATACACCTTAGATTTGTTCATATACATCCGTTCAGAGATGGAAATGGAAGAATTGCACGTCTAATTGAAAAATGGTTTATTTCAGAAAAACTTGGAACTGATTTTTGGAAAATACCCTCAGAAGAACATTATAAAATAAATCAAGAAGAATACTATCAAACAATTAATATAGGAGTGAACTTTTATGAGTTAAACTATGACAAATGTTTAGGATTTTTGGAACTATTACCAAACTGCTTAAAATGAAAAAAAGCACGACCCCACATATGAGTAGGCTGCCCCACCAGTAAATACCGGTAGGGAGAACCTCTCACACCACTAAGCGTACGGGTCTCGTACTT
>JAIORY010000239.1 GCA_021107915.1 Bacteroidales bacterium
TTTTGTACCGCATTACTAATTCTAAACAGCTTTTGCTTTGCAAAATTGTTAAGAATTAGTATAGAAAAAACAATTATAATCAGCAAAATAATCCCTGCCGGAATTAGCTCATTAAATAATCGCCAAAGTATATAAAAACGACTATCAACCGTCTGAATATTTTTTAAGCTTCCCACAATTTGCTTGTTGAAATATGCTGTCAGACTGTCGATACTTTCTGGCGAGATCAAGTAAATTATTAATAGCGGTGCCAATGTTGCAATACATAAAACAAATGTGTCAATTAAAAATCGTTTACAGTTGATATTACGTTTAATGATAAAAATCCAAAACATCATTGACAGTGGAAATAAAGCTACAAAGCCTTTTGTTAAAAAGCCTAAAAACAACATTAAACCCGACAATGAAAGATATAATAGCCGCTTAGAATCAAGACTTTTTAAAATAAACAAAACAGACAAACTTGTGAATATCATCATTGTATTCTCCAGCATATTATTTGCAGCAGCCCAAGTTACAAGAGGTATTAATATCCAAAATAAAAGAGGTAGCCAGACTAATGAATGAAATCTGCTATTTGTTATTTTTTTCCAGATGCGTGTAATAATCCATCCGGTAATAATAAATGTAATAAATGAATAAAAACGCTCTACGAAAATACTCTCGCCAAATAACTTAAAAAATAAGCTCTGAATACCAAAGGCTAAAGGAGGATGCTCATGGAAATGTGGGTAAAGCGTATTTGTTAAATGCAAATCCCAAAAACTTCCCAGATTATTAGCAAGATTCTTTGATATTGCCGCATATAAAAGTCCATCCATAAACATACCATCAGAAAACAAAGATGGACCAACTATTAAAATAAATAGGGAAATTACAATTAAATAAAAAGGGAGATATTTTATTTTCATAATTTATTGATAATTTTTGTTTTGTGGATTTTCGTGTTTTTGTGGCATTTTTTATTTTTTTTGGTTTTCAGAGTGGACTCACCACTCCATCATTCCACTATTCCGTTTCTCCTATTCTCATTTTAGTCATTTTA
>JAIORY010000395.1 GCA_021107915.1 Bacteroidales bacterium
AATGCCAAATTTAAAAGAAGTTCGGACAAGGATAGATTCGATTCATTCGACTCAGCAAATTACAAGTGCCATGAAAATGGTCGCTGCTTCAAAGCTCAGAAAGGCACAAAACTCAATTCTTACATTACGCCCTTATGCTTATAAGTTAACGGAGATATTACAAAACTTGAGTACCTGTCTTGATAATACAGACGAAAGTGCTTATTCATCAGAACGCGATCCTAATAATGTATTGCTTGTAGTTATCTCTTCAAACAAAGGTTTATGTGGAGCATTTAATACAAATATTATAAAAAAAACAAATTCACTAATAAATGCAAAATATCAAAGCCAATTCAAAGAAGGAAAATTGAGTTTGTTTTGTTTCGGGAAAAAAGCCTCTGAATATTTTACAAAACGAAATTATCAGGTGGTAGAAAGTAATATTAAAATTTTTGATGATCTGAATTTTGAAAATACATCGGTTTTTGCAGAAAAATTAATGAAGGATTTTGTAACAAAAAAATACGACAAGATTGAGATAATTTATAACCAGTTTAAAAATGCTGCTGTTCAAAGATTAATAGTTGAACAATTTTTACCAATTGTACCTCCATCAAAAGACAAGAGCCAAACAGAAGAAGCCGAGATTTCTGCCGATTTTATTTTCGAACCGAATAAAACGGATATTGTCAGAGATATTATTCCCAAATCACTAAAAATTCAACTTTATAAAACACTTTTAGATTCTTTTGCCTCGGAGCATGGAGCACGAATGACTGCTATGCATCAGGCTACCGACAATGCACAGGAAATTCTTAAAGACCTTAGATTAAAATATAATAAAGCGCGACAATCAGCTATTACTAATGAACTAATTGAAATTGTTAGTGGTGCTGAGGCTTTGAATGCATAATAGATGCTGGATGCTGGTTTTATTATAAATTTTACATTTTTTGTTGTCGGTTATCAGTTTTCGGTTCTGTGCTACTGTTTGCAGTTATTGTTTATTGGATATTGAGTGTTTGAATCCAAATCTAAAAATCGTTAATCGGTGTT
>JAIORY010000372.1 GCA_021107915.1 Bacteroidales bacterium
TAAAATTCATTTTTCAAAATTGTTTTTACAATTTGTTTCAATTGAGGTAAATCATTTTTTGCAGTTTCCCAAACAATCCAAATTTCTATTGCATGATATTCATGTAAAATAAAATTCCTAAACGACCTAACATTGTGCCACGGGTAAGGATATTTATCAAGTAACTCTCTGTCAATATTAACAACTGCTTCTCCAATTATTGCAAACTGAAACAAAGTAGCATTTTGCATAAGATCGCTATTTAAAAAACTTTCTTTCGACTGTCCTTCAATAAAATCAGTTATATTAGAAATTGCTTCAAGAATATGCTGTAAGCGTTCTTTATTTGTAATTGTACTATCTCTCATAAATCAATTCTAAATCTTTTTTAATCCTGTCCATTATGTTTGGCTTTATACCACCTCTCATAACCACATCAATTTTATAGGGAATATTTTTTTCTAACTGATACTGTATTTCTGCCAAGTCGAAAAGGGAAAAACCTGAATCATCCTTTACCTGAATCATTAAATCAATATCGCTTTTATAATCGTCATCTCCTCTGGCAAACGAACCAAATAACCATGCCTTTAATATTTTTCTTTCATTAATAAAGTAATTTTTTATTTTTTCAATTATCTCTGAACGGCTTAGTTTTATCCTTGAAAAATACTCAATCTTTTCTTCAGCAACCTTTAAAGATTCTATTGCATAATCTTCGCTTCCGATTTCATAAATAATCCGGTCGCTTAAAAAAGTAATCAGCATTTCTTTTTCGTTGTAATTAAAAAAGCCGGCTAATTTTATTACTTGTTCTTTTGAAAGTTTTCTTTGTCCTCGCTCAATTTTGCTTAAAATAGCTTGATCAATATCTAAAAAAGCAGCAACCTTCCGCAAAGGAAATCCTTCTTTTTTTCTTAATGAGCGTATTAATTCTCCAATGTTTTGCATTTTTGAAAATATTGTTTTGACAAAAATAGTCAAAGTTTTTATTCTATTCGAAAAATAAACAAATTATTTTTCAAGTAAACCATAAATACGAAAATAAAATA
>JAIORY010000354.1 GCA_021107915.1 Bacteroidales bacterium
TCCTCCAAAAGCGGTATTTCTGCAATATACTCATTATCTTTAACGTAAAATTTAGGTGCTTTTTCAGAAATATGTTTATATCTCTTTGTTAAGTTATTAAGCCCTATTTTTGTTGATTCAATCTTATTATCTTTTAACTGAATATTGTTTTTAACAATCAGGAAATCATTGTCATTGAATATACTAATTTTTAATGGGGTTTTTTTTGAAACAATATTATGTTTTATCGCATTTTCAACAAGCATTTGAAGCGATAAAGGCGGAATATAATTATTCAGTTTTTGTGCATCAATATTTATTGAGATTTCAAGATTTCCTTCATGTCGGATTTTTTGCAGAAAAATATAAGAATTAAGAAATTCTATTTCCTCTTTAAGAGAAACCACTACTTTTTCTTTTACATCCAACACATGGCGATATGTTTTTGAAAACTTTGTAATAAACTCCTTTGCCTTATCGGGATGTGTATCTATTAAAGAATATATAGTATTCATGCTATTAAAAAGGAAGTGAGGGTCAATCTGATTTTTTAATGCTTCGAATTGCGACTGTATATTTTCTCTTTTAAGCTGCTCGGTTTGTACCAATGAAATTTTCCACTGCTGGAAATAGTAATATCCTTCGAGTATTGAAACAGCAAAAGTGTTTATTATTATTCCAACAATTATATTATTGAACAAAACAATACTTAGTTTTTGATTGCCAAAATGATTAAATAATAGAGAGAATATTAATGCACAAATTGAAACTATTATTGCAGCATTAAAATTGGTTATTAATAATTCAAAACTTATTCGTTGAACAGGTTTTTTATGCCATGGGAATTTTCGTTGCAAATAATTAAAAAATTTGAAATTAACGGTAAAAATTGATACGGAAACAGTAAATGAATACAAAATCCCTGCTATTATGTTGTGCACAGGCTTATTATCACCTGTCAAAAAATATTTTAAATAAAAAAATGCAGGTATGAGTATTGCAATTGCTATACAGGCTATTAGTATCTTTTTGTTGAATTTCAT
>JAIORY010000241.1 GCA_021107915.1 Bacteroidales bacterium
TAATAGTTTATTCATATTTTTCTCTTTTGTAAGACCAATAAAAATAGGTAATGTGCCCAATGGATTTATCACAGAAAATAAAGTACCGAAACTGATTAAAAATAAATTCATTTTTTTATAATCCACCTATTAAAACCTTTTTTTCTGATTTTGTTTGAAAAGTTGAACTTGCTTGTTTAATTTCCCTTTGGTTAACAAGAGCAAGACCTTTCATCAAATGATTGGCTGTTGCAGGGTTTGTTGCCAAAGGAATATTATGTACATCACATAAGCGCATCAGCATTTGTACATCAGGTTCGTGTGGATGTTTACCTAAGGGATCTCTAAAGAAAAAAACCATGGCTACTTTTCCTTCTGATACTAAACTGCCTATCTGTGCATCGCCGCCAAGTGGTCCACTTTTATATTTTTTAACTAAAAATCCGGATTCCTCCACATGATTGCCTGTTGTACCGGTTGCTACAAGTTTGAAATGTTGGAGAAAAACTTTGTTTTGATTCAAAAAAGCAACCATTTCGGCTTTCTTTCCATCATGTGCAATAATTGCAATCTTTTTCTTTTCCACGTAATTTATAATTAGATTTTAGTATAATCAATATTCTTTTTTGTTAATTAATTTACCGGTTTCATCCCACATGTGCCAGATGCCTGATTTTTTACCTTCAACATAATACATTTCGCATCTTTTAACTCCGTTATCATCCCAAATTATCCATTTTCCGTGTTTAAGATTATTGCTGAAATTTGCTTCGGCAATTTTTATTTTATTTTCGTTCCAGGTTTCCCAAAGTCCATGTTTTAATCCTTTCTTATATGAGCGTATCTCATTAATTTCAGAATTTTCGAAATACAAAAAAACCTTTCCATCCTTTTTCCCATCCTTTAAATCCAATTCTATTTTTTTATTTCCATTATCATAAAACTCAATATAGCTTCCTGTAAACAACTCATTATTTTCGTCATAATATAAGCCATCTTTATCAATGATAATTTGCGAAAAGGATAATTGAACTAAAAATATA
>JAIORY010000193.1 GCA_021107915.1 Bacteroidales bacterium
TTAACATGCTTTAATTTAAAACTATACTTAAAATTGAACTTATTAACATGCACACATTTGATTTTTTATTTAATAAAATTCAAACCAAACTTGCAAAAGAAAATCTTGATTTTGCACCTGATGAAATTTACAAACCAATTTCATACACACTTTCATTAGGAGGGAAAAGATTACGACCTGTTTTAGCTTTAATGGCTTGCGATCTTTTTGGAGGGAACATTGACGATGCAATATATCCGGCTATCGGAATTGAAATATTTCACAACTTCACTCTTCTTCATGATGATATAATGGATAAAGCACCCATCAGGCGTGGCAAACCATCAGTATATAAAAAATGGGATACAAATATTGCTATTCTTTCGGGAGATACAATGTTCGCACTTGCGTATAAATATATTTGCAAAACCAAGGCTGACAATCTTCGCGAAATTCTTGACGTCTTTAATAAATCAGCTATCGAAGTTTGTGAAGGTCAACAATATGATCTTAATTACGAAACTCAAAAAAACGTTTCTATCGAAGATTATATTAAAATGATCAAGCTGAAAACTGCAGTTCTTATCGGAGCAAGTTTAAAAACAGGAGCAAGTATTGCCAAAGCATCTAAAAAAGAAACAGATAAAATCTATGATTTTGGAATAAATCTTGGAATTGCTTTTCAATTAAGAGATGATATTCTTGATGTTTTTAGTAACGAATCAGAATTCGGTAAAAAAACCGGCGGTGATATTATTATAAATAAAAAAACATATCTGTACTTAAAAGCATTCGAGCTTGCTAAAGGAGAAACATTATTATCACTATCAAAATATTTTAATGATGAAAATATAGATAGTACAAAAAAAGTAAAAACTGTAAAAGAAATTTATAATTTGCTTAAGGTAAGAGAACTTGCTGAAAAAGAAATAAATAAATATTCGGAGAAAGCTTTTTACCAACTTAATAATATTAATGTTGATAATGACAGAAAGCATTATTTACAATCTCTTGCTGAGAAACTTATGGTGAGAAG
>JAIORY010000046.1 GCA_021107915.1 Bacteroidales bacterium
TTGCGCATTTACGAATACCGCAAAAAGGATTACCACCTTTGTTGCGGCAACCGGGACATTCTTCATTAAAAAAGGCAATCAGTTTTTTATATCCCAAATATTTTAATTTCATAAAAGGGATTACTTTTACAATTTCTTTTATATTAACCTTTTCGAATGCTTCTTCGAGAATTCCGATTTTTTGCCTGATATCAGCAAATTTATTTTTACATAACTCGCAGTCCAACCCGCAATATGCAATATCTTTTTTGTTCATAGATTTCCTCCAAATAGATTTGTTATGTGTTTTTTTATTAAATTATATTTTTATAAAATTAAAATTATTCCCAATTTTTTCTGATAAAATGAATTTTTCATTTTTTATATTCATCACATTCCATCAAATACGCTGACAAAACATTTTTACTGCCTAAAGATGATGTTCCATTATATTTGGATGTCAAATTTCGACTATATTCAATACTTCTATCGCAAATATGTGAACGAAACCATTGTACATTTTTATTTTCACCAAATTGATGCTCCATTTCGTTCATCATCTCATAAGTATCCCCTGCACTCCATCCTCCATGTCGCGATGGAATCCATTGTGGAGTGTATCCGGTTATTGTGCGATTGGTTCTGGACAGAAAATCGAAGGCAGTAAAAATTGCTTTTTTATAGAGTTCCGTCTGTTCATCTTCTCCTGTGGCGAGTGCAAGTTTTCTTGCTTCGAGAAGTCCCCATAACACATTCATTGTCCCATAGCCATCATGGCTTTTTTGTCCGCCATCATCGTACCAGCCATTATGAAGCAGTGTGTGTTTGCTCATTCTCGTGGCAAGGTCAAATACTTTTTCAACATATTTTTTGTTATATTCACCGAAGATTGCTTTTTCAGCAAGACAATAATTAGAAATACCAACCAGAATACGCCCGTCATACACCTTGCCTTCTGAAATTCCAAGGGGTGTGTTGGATTGAGCCATTTGATAATTTCCGATCAACTTAATAGGTTCGTAAAGTT